>CAZBAY010000235.1:0-10302 GCA_964489945.1 uncultured Planctomycetia bacterium | reverse complement strand
GAAGGCGACATCGTGAAGCGCACCGGCAACATCGCGAGCGTTCCTGTCGGAAAAGCGCTTCTGGGCCGTGTCGTGGACGCGCTCGGACGTCCGCTGGACGGCAAAGGCGCCATTCACGCGACGGAGACCCGGCCGATCGAGATCAAAGCGCCCGGCGTTCTTTCAAGGCAGTCGGTCAAAGAGCCTCTTCAAACGGGCTTGAAGGCCGTCGATGGCATGATCCCGATCGGGCGCGGCCAAAGGGAACTCATCATCGGCGACCGGCAGACAGGGAAAACGGCGCTCGTCATTGACACGATCCTGAACCAGAAGGGCAAGGGCGTCCATTGCATCTACGTGGCGACCGGACAGAAGTCGTCGAGTGTTCTCTCGGTCATCAAGATCCTTGAAAAGCACGGTGCGATGGAATACACGACTGTCGTCAGCGCTCCCGCCGACGCGACGGCGACGCTGCAGTACCTTTCTCCTTATACCGGCTGTACGATCGGTGAATACTATCTTTACAACAAAATGCACGCGCTCGTGATCTATGACGATCTGTCAAAGCACGCGGCGGCGTACCGCGAGCTGTCGCTTCTCTTACGCCGTCCGCCCGGACGCGAAGCGTTCCCCGGTGACGTGTTTTATCTCCACTCGCGGCTTCTGGAACGCGCGGCGAAACTCCGCGATGACCTCGGGGGAGGCAGTCTCACAGCGCTTCCGATCATCGAAACGCAGGCCGGGGACGTGTCGGGCTATATTCCGACGAACGTCATTTCGATCACGGACGGACAGATCTATCTTGAAGCGGACCTTTTTTATTCCGGTGTGCGGCCCGCGATCAACGTGGGGCTTTCGGTGTCCCGCGTCGGCGGCAACGCGCAAACAAAGGCGATGAAAAAAGTGGCCGGAAAATTGAGGCTCGAGCTCGCGCAGTACCGGGAACTCGCCGCCTTCATGCAGTTCGGATCGGACATGGACAAGTCCACACGTGACCAGCTGAACCGCGGCGCGCGCTTGGTCGAGATCCTGAAACAGGGCCAGTATGAGCCGATGACGCTCGCGCAGCAAGTGAGTATCATCACGCTCGCGACGCGCGGGATCCTCGATGACGTGCCTCTCGAAAAGGTGCAGGCGTTCGAGAAGGCGTTCCACCCTTTTCTTGCCGAGAAATACCCGGACGTCATCAACGACATTGAAAAGCTGAAAGAGCTCACGGACTCCGTCACCCAGCGCCTCGACCGGGCGGGCAATGAATTCAAAGCCCAGTTTTTGAAGCAATAAGAAGGATTTATGGCATCACTTCGACAAATCAAAAGAAGGATGCGGAGCGTCGAGAATATCCATGACATCACGAAGGCCATGGAAATGATCGCCGGTTTCCGTTACAAAAAAGCCGAGACCCGCCTCCACCGCGCGAAACCCTATTTCACGGAAATGCAGAAACTCGTCGCGAATCTTTCAAGCGCCGCGGCGGCTGACGGGGAGCGTTCGGTGATCGCCTCAAATCCTCTTTTTCAAAAAAAAACCGTGAAACACAAGACGCTTATCGTCATGACGGCGGACAAAGGACTCTGCGGCGCCTACAACACGAATTTGCTTAAAATGGCGTCGGGGTGGCTCGCGCAAAACGGCGCTTCTGAGTGTTCATTCGTCCCGGTCGGGAAGATCGCCTCGGAATTTTTCCGCAGAAAGAAACTTCCGGTCCTTTCCTCGCACCCGGAAAAGGGGATGGCGGACCCGGCGCTGGCCAAAAAACTCACCGAAGAGATCAAGAGCGCCTTTTTAACAGGAAAAACGGACTCGGTTGAGCTTCTCTATACGGTCCATCGGGTCGGCGGGGCCGGGCGGAACCTGAGTGAGCCTTTTTTACCGCTCGGCCATCTTTTAGAGAGCGGAAAGGAAAAAGCGGCCGGTGGCATCGATTATATTTACGAGCCCGATCTCGAACGCGTGTACGCGCCGCTTCTTGAGCGTTTCCTTGAGGGAAAAGTTTATCTCTGTCTTTTGGAGTCGCTGGCGTCCGAATACGGCGCGCGGATGGTCGCGATGAAACAGGCGACGGAGAACGCCGAAGAGGTGCTGGACGATCTCACGCTTTTAAGGAACAAAACGAGGCAGACAAACATTACCCGCGAACTTCTTGAGATCGTGAGCGGCGCCAATGCCCTGGCCTAATTTAAGGAGAGTGTGCTAATATGCAAACGAATATTCAGGAAAAGAGCGTTTCAAAAATTTCAAAGGATCAGCCGATGGAAAAGAAAGCGGAAATAGGCCATATTGTCCAGATCATCGGGCCCACGATGGACGTGCGGTTCCAGCCCGGGAACCTGCCCAATATTCTCGACGCTGTTTTGATCAAGGTCGGTACCCGTGAGGTCGTGGCGGAAACCGCCCAGCACCTTGGCAATGACGTGGTGCGCTGTATCTCGCTCGATACCACGGACGGCATGGTACGGGGGATGGAGGTCGTCAACACCGGAAAGCCCGTCACGGTCCCGGTGGGCCGGGAGACGCTGGGCCGCATGTTCAATGTTTTGGGAAAAGCCATCGATGAAAAGCCTGAGGTGAAGGCCAAAGAATACCGCCCCATTCACGGCCACGCTCCGACGCTCGAGGAACGGGAACCCGCGACGACGATCTTTGAAACGGGTTTAAAAGCGGTGGACCTTCTGGCGCCCTATCCCAAAGGCGGGAAGGTCGGGCTCTTCGGCGGCGCCGGTGTCGGAAAAACCGTCATTATCATGGAGCTCATTCGCAATATTGCCACCCAGCACGGCGGTTTTTCGGTGTTCGCGGGGGTCGGAGAGCGTACCCGCGAGGGGAATGACCTTTACCATGAAATGAAGGAATCAGGCGTGCTCGAAAAAACCTGTCTTGTTTTCGGACAGATGAACGAGCCTCCGGGAACGCGTCTGCGCGTTGGGTTGACGGCCCTCACGATGGCCGAATATTTCCGCGACGTCGAAAAGCAGGACGTGCTTCTTTTTATCGACAATATTTTCCGTTTTGTCCAAGCGGGTTCCGAAGTGTCGGCGCTTTTGGGCCGCATGCCTTCGGCGGTGGGTTACCAGCCGAACCTCGCTACCGAAATGGGCGAACTGCAGGAGCGGATCGCGTCGACGAAGAAGGGTTCGATCACGTCCGTGCAGGCGATCTACGTGCCGGCCGACGACTTGACCGATCCCGCGCCCGCGACGACTTTTTCGCATTTGGACGCCACGACCGTGTTGTCGCGGCAGATCGCGGAGCTCGGGATCTATCCCGCGATCGATCCGCTCGACTCCACCTCGCGCATCATGGACCCGAAGATCCTGGGCGAGGAGCACTATCAGGTCGCGCTTTCTGTGCAGAGGATCCTCCAGCGTTACAAGGACCTGCAGGACATCATCGCGATCCTGGGCATGGAGGAACTTTCCGACGAGGACAAAGTCACCGTCTCGCGCGCCCGGAAGATCCAGAAATTTTTGTCTCAGCCTTTCTTCGTCGCCGAAGTGTTCACAGGCGTGAAAGGGAAGTACGTGCCATTGAAGGAAACCATCGCCGGCTTTAAAAAAATAGTGAATGGCCAGATGGACGAATATCCCGAACAGGCCTTTTACATGGTCGGGAACGCCGACGAAGTGGCGGAAAAAGCCGCGAAGCTCAAATCCGGAGAATAAATGGCGCGTTCGTTTGATCTTAAAGTCGTCACGCCGAACGAAGTTTTCTTCGAGGGAAAAGCCGTCTCGGTTGTCGCGCCCGGGACCATCGGCTACCTTGGGGTGTTAAAGGACCACGCGCCGCTTGTCACGACGATCGACAAGGGGAACCTTACCTTCAAGGATGAGTCCGATCAGGTCAAGACGTTCAAGATCGAAGGCGGGTTTTTCGAGGTTTTTCAGAATAGAGTTCTAGTATTAACGGATAAGATTTCGCAGTCCCGTCTCGGCTAGTGAGATGGGAAGGGCGGCGCTGGGGGCGCCGCAAGGATAATCCCATGTCGGCCGCTGGGGCGGCCTCCTGGGATAAATTCGCACGGGGGACTTGGCGCTCCCTTTGGTCGCGCAAGTCCCGTGCTCATTTTGGGGCCATAGCTTAGCTGGCTTAAAGCGCCTGCCTGTCACGCAGGAGATCGTGGGTTCGAATCCCATTGGCCCCGCCATTTTTTTGTGGTATAGTCTGCCGTATGAAACGCAAATTTTTAAAATTCTTTTCCATCCTTTTACTTCTCGTCGTGTCATTCCATCTAAGCGGTGTGGAGACGGCTTTCTGTGAGGATGGATCACAAACGACGAAGGCCGATTCGCACGGATGCATGGCGTGTCAGTCGGGACATCACTCGGCCAGTTTAATTCAACAATCCGTGGTTAGCTCGATTCCCGCTTTTCTGGGCCTCGCGGTCCTTCAATACAATGCCCTAAAAACGCAAGATCCCGCTTTTCAGTTCTTCCGTCCCCCGATCGCCCTCTAGTTCCAGCCGTTTTTCCTTTTTTAACTAATTCATAACAACATTTTTTCTACTTACAGGTGATACGTGTATAGATCTATTTTTTACGTGATGAGTTTATTTTTGGCGGTCACGCTATTGACGACCAATGTATCGGCAGACACCAGCTTAAAGACGCTTGATGCCTTGGTGGCTGAGGTTTTGGAGAAAAATCCAGAACTCGAATTCTACCAAGCAGAAATCGCCGCTGCTAAAGGCTCTCGTAAGACTGCTGGACTCTGGGCTAATCCGGAAGTAAGCGGTTCTATTGGCCAAAAGCGGGTATGGAACGAGGATGATGAACTTACTGGTAAGGGGATGGCCGGTGATCTATCCGTCATTCAGACGTTCGAGTGGCCAGGACGAATAGGTCTGCGGACGGCCATTGCCGATCGTGATATTGAATTGGCGGAGCTGGGACTGGAACAGTTTCGCGCGCTGCTTGTCTCGCGTACGAAGTTAGCGGCTTATGAATTGTTCGCCGCCCAGGAGAAGGCGGCGGCCACTCGTGAAGTGGCCGACCATTTCAGCGCCTTGCGCGAAGTGCTTGTCGAACGCGGTCAGGCAGGGTTGACACCACAACTTGAAACTCGCGTGATCGAGGCCAGGGAACTCAATATGCAGCGCAAGGCAAACCAGGCCTCACTCGCCGCACAAGCGGCACTGCTCGGCTTAAATCAGCTGCGCGGAGTGCCACCCGACGCCGAACTTTCAATTGATTCCATGGATCTTTTGTTTCGTCCGCTCGAAAAAAACAGGGAGACGCTGGTAACGCTTGCGCGGTCGCATGATTTCTCAGTTCGCCAACGAAAAATTGAACTGGCGCGGCAGAATTTTCGAGTGGGGCTGTCGGAAAACGAGCGACTACCCGCTGTTTCGATAGGTCCTTCCATTGCGCAGGAAAGAGCCGGTGACCGCGAACGCGTGATCGGGGCGGCACTCTCGGTACCGTTGCCTTTGTGGGACCAAAATCAGGGAAACATTGATACGGCCAGGGCGCAGCGAGCGCAAGCGGAGACCTCCTTGTATGTCGCCGAGCGTGATGCGGAGCGCCGGGTTATTGAAGTGGCCGCTACCTATGAAACCAAACTCAAAGAGATGGCGAAGTGGCAGCCCGATTCTATTCAACACTTTAAAGAGGCTTCGGAGCTTGCTGACCGTCACTATCGATTGGGGTCTGTGCCTGTTTCGATCTATATCGAGCTTCAAACGCAGTATCTCGAAACAATCGAAGGATTGCAGGACACAAAGAAGGAAACGCTCGAAGCCGCGAGTCAACTGGATCTTTTAACCGGAACGAATCTGGCATTAACAAATATCACCTCTGAGAAAGAAACGAAATGAAACCCTTCCGGTTTTTCATCTATTTTGTAGTTCTTGCAGTGACTTTACTTCCGATGGGTTGCAGCCCAAAAGAAAGCGAGGGTAATAAAGAGGAGCACGCAGAGTCTCCCTCGGGTGCGTCATTTAAGCCGGGCAAGGGTATCGTCCTCATTGATGAGACGCGTCAAATCCTTGGAGTTGAGATCGCGGATGTGTTCGAGGAGAAATTACCCCAAGTAGTCCGGTTTAACGTGCAGGTTTTCGGCGAGACGCATCGATTCACGCATGCCAATGTGGATCATACCGGTTGCGATGTTCACGGCTCCGGTTTCCTGCCGGCAGAAAGGGCAGTTCTAGTGGAACCGAAACAGCCGGTCAAACTATTGACGTCCGCCAATGAAACGATGGACGGTTTTGTTGTAACGGTTCAAAAAACTTTTGCTTATGGAGAAACCGAAATCATCGTCGGTGTTACGAGCACCGGCACGAAGCTCAAAGACGGCGAGTTTGTACAAGCGACCATTACCTTGCCGCGCGATAAGCCTGTAACCGTTATTCCAAGCTCAGCTCTACTACGCACTGCGGAAGGCACATTCGTATATACGATCAATGGCGATGCCTATTATCGTACGGCTGTGAAGGTCGGCAGCGAAGCGGATGGCAAGATCGAGATCACAGATGGTTTATTCACAGGCGATCAGGTGGTGGTAAAGCCCGTAGAAACGCTTTGGATCATTGAACTTCGCGCCACCAAAGGAGGGGGACACTCCCACTAATTATGCTAAACCAAATTCTTGAATTTTCCGTTCGCCAAAGAATGTTTGTCATTATGGCCACGCTGGCGCTTGTTGCCATCGGTGTCTGGTCGGCGGTCCGCTTGCCCATCGACGCCGTCCCGGATATCACTAATACTCAAGTTCAGGTCAACACGGAAGTCCCGGCACTCGCGCCGGAAGAGATCGAAAAACTCGTCACTTTTCCGATCGAGAACGAGATGTCGGGCATCCCAGGACTCACAGATCTTCGCTCGCTCTCCAAATTCGGGCTCTCGCAGGTCACGCTTGTTTTTAAGGATGGCACGGATATTTATCGTTCGCGTCAGCTCGTGAGTGAGCGTCTCCAGACTGTGATGGATGAGCTCCCTACGGGTCTTACACCTAAACTGGCACCTATCAGTACGGGTCTCGGGGAGATTTTTTACTATGTCGTGGAATATGCGCCCGATGCGCCGAACAAACCGGCCACCCGTGAAGCCCAGCTCATGGAACTTAAGCTTATTCACGATTTTTTGATCAAGCCGCGACTTCGTTCGACGCCGGGCTTAGCCGAAGTGAATTCGTCCGGTGGTTATGAAAAACAGATCGTTATTGAAGCAAGCCCTGACAAACTTAAAAGTGTGGGCATGTCATTCAGCGAGATTGCCGCATCAATTGGCGAGAACGTCGAGAACGCGGGCGGCAGTGTGATCCAGATCGGTGGCGAGCAAGTGGCTGTGCGCGCGGCAGGACGAGTGCAAAGTGTAGCCGAAATAGAACAGTTGCCGCTGAAGTTTGGCGCACGGGCTACGCCGCTTCGGGTAAAGGATGTGGCCGAAGTTGTTATTGGCAAGGCCGTGCGCGGCGGCGCCAGCACCTACAACGGCGAAGAGTGCGTGCTAGGATCGGCGCTCATGTTGGCAGGGGAAAATAGCCGACTTGTCGCAAAAGCCGTTGATGAGAAATTAAAAGAATTAGAGACCAAGCTGCCAGAGGGTGTGAAAATTATCCCGGTATATGACCGCACAAAACTCGTGGACCGTACGATCCATACGGTTGAATCCAGCTTATTTGAAGGCGCCGTTCTTGTCGTAGTGGTTTTACTTGTGATGTTGGGCAACTGGCGCGCGGCGCTTATTGTGGCGCTTGCTATCCCGCTTTCGATGCTTTTTGCCATCACAGGTATGGTACAGGGCCGCGTGTCCGGGAATCTTATGAGCTTGGGAGCTATTGACTTTGGGCTTATCGTGGATGGAGCGGTCGTGATGGTAGAAAATATCATGCGTCATCTCGCCGAGAAGCAGCATCATCTTAAACGCCGGCTCACGGCCGACGAGCGCACGCATGAAGTGCTTCTAGCGACGAAAGAAGTCGCGAACCCGATGTTTTTCGGCGTGCTCATTATTACGGTGGTTTATTTTCCGATCCTGGCGCTGACCGGAATAGAAGGAAAAATGTTCAGACCCATGGCCATTACCGTTATCTTCGCGCTGATAGGTTCATTGGTGCTGGCTTTGACGCTTATACCTGCTCTCTGCTCTTACTTACTGGGTGGGGATATCAAAGAAAAAGATTCGTGGCTTGTGAGTATGGCCAAGAAGGCCTACCATCCGATTCTAGATTTTGCGCTGCGTTCGAGGCGGATTGTCACCGGCGCAGCAGTAGCATTATTTATCCTAGCGGTGCTTATCTTTGGCCGGCTCGGCGCGGAATTTGTTCCACAGCTCGATGAAGGATCGTTCGCCACACATATGATCCGTACGACGAGCATCGGTATTGACGCCAGCATTGATATGCAGAAGCGCGGCGAAAAAATGCTCTTGGAGAAATTTCACGAAGTGGACTATATCTTTAGCCGCCTCGGAACTGCGGAAGTGGCTACGGACCCCATGGGCGTGAACGTCGCCGATACGTACATTATGTTTAAACCCCGCAGTACATGGCGAAAGATAAACGGCAGGCGCGCCACGAAGGATGATCTGGCAAACCTTATGACACAGGAGCTTGGTAAATACGTTCCGGGCGAAGCGCATCTCTTTAGCCAGCCCATTGAGATGCGTTTTAACGAGATCCTCGAGGGCACTCGGGCCGACATCGCCGTCAAAGTTTTTGGTGAAGATTTCACGGTGATCGAAAAGATCGCAAGCGAGGCGCGTGAGATCCTGGAGAAGATCCCAGGGGCCGCGGATGTGGAATTTGACGCGCTTGGCAGGTCGCCTTTACTCGAGATCATTCCAAAACGCGATGCGATGAGCAAATACAACCTCCATGCCGCGGAACTGAATAGAGTCGTGAGCACGGCTCTGGCCGGAGAGGAAGTAGGCAAGCTTATCGAAGGCAATCGCCGTTTTGACATCGTGGTGCGTTTAAGTGAGGATCTCCGTGAAAATATGGATGAGTTAAAACGCTTGCCCGTGCGAGTGGATGACGGTGGGCTGCTCACCCTCGGTCAGGTCGCCGATTTCCGTGTTATTGAACAGGTCGCTGCGATCTCGCGCGAATACAGCCAGCGCCGGGGCGCCATCATGATAAACTTGCGCGGCCGCGATGTGGAAAGTTTTGTTCTTGAAGCGCAGAAGAAGATCAATGAGCAGATCAAGCTGCCGGATGGCTACAGTATCGAGTTTGGCGGACAGTTTAAGAATCTTATCGATGCCAAGCGCAGGCTTATGGTGGTCGTTCCGGGTGCCATGGCGCTTATTTTTATCCTGATTTTTATAGCGCTTCGTAGTTTCCGTCAGTCCATGCTGGTGTTTCTCGCGGTACCCTTGGCGATCACGGGTGGCGTGTTTGCGCTTGCGCTAAGAGGTCTGCCGTTTAGTATTTCGGCGGGTATCGGCTTTATCGCCGTGAGTGGCGTCGCGGTCTTGAACGGGCTCATGATTATCACGTTCTTTAATCAGCTTCACAAGCGAGGGACTAATCTCCATCTCCACACGACTGTCCGGGACGGCTCTCTGCTTCGTTTGCGGCCCATGCTCATGACGGCGCTTGTCGCTTCACTTGGCTTTGTTCCCATGGCCGTCGCAACCGGCGCAGGGGGTGAAGTACAACGCCCGCTTGCGACAGTCGTCATCGGTGGAATCATCACCTCAACTTTTCTGACGCTCGTTTTGTTGCCCGTACTCTACGAGTGGATGGAGCGAAAACAAACTACGGAAAATAAAGGAGTCACAACATGAAAACATTACTGACGATACTCACTCTCGCGGGCGTTCTCTGCGCCGCACCGACCGCTTTGTACGCGGAAACAGGTCACGACCATAAACGTGTCGGCGGACCCAAAGGCGGACGCCTGCTTGAAAATACAGACCCCCGTGCCGAGTTCTACGTTGAGAAGGATAATACCGTTACCGTCACCTTTTACGATGATGTGTTAAAACCTGTTGCGGTTGCGGAACAAAACGTAACTGTTATCGCGGAGACAGAAGGCAATAAAACGACGGTAGAGTTCGAGAAAAAAGGAGATGTGCTGATTAGCAAAGGGACATTACCCGCGGGCCATGCCCTTAACCTTGTCGTGCAGTTTAAGCAGACGGCCGCCGCCAAGCCCAGTAATTCTCGCTTCATTCTGGAAGATCATATCTGTGGTGTTTGCAAGCGGGCCGAGTATGCCTGCATCTGCGGGCACTAAATTTTGACTGGTTGTGCGGTGACTATATTGCGATTTTAAAATTTGTAACGATGCTTGAAACCAAAGGATGAGGTTTTAATCTTTTCTTCACGAGGATGTAAATTTTTTCGTAGATTTTTGGCGTGCCCGGTTTTCCGATGACG
>CAZBAY010000234.1:0-3328 GCA_964489945.1 uncultured Planctomycetia bacterium | reverse complement strand
CCAGGCGCTGGCGATGCCAATGATGGGTTTGGAAAAATCCTCGTCCCGGAAACCAACCGCCCGGAGCATGGCCCGGTTAGGGGCGCGCCGGTCGCCTTTCGTGATCATCGAACTACGTAAGTTTAATGGTGTCTTGGACATAGGCTTCACCTGTAAGAATCGCTTTAGAATAACATAGGTGGCTGGCTTTCTTCAAGGAAAGCCAGGTAGCCTCCTAAGACAGGTTTAGAGCGAATTTGATGGCTCGCTCCATCGCGCTCACTTTTGCCGAAGACAGCGCGGAAATGCGCTCCGATAACAGTTTCTTTGGGATCGTGTTCATCACATCCACATTGACCACGCAGCTTGCGGGCAAGCCATCTTCATGACCCAATGGAACCTCGACCGGAATATGGCGAATGGTCTTTGTGACTTCAGCCACGATGATAAATTCGCGAACTTGGATGGCCTTGTCCCTGGATAAAAGCACGACCGGCCGCCGGCCGGCCGGCTTAGGAAGGTCTGCCCACCAGACTTCACCCCGCCGCATCACCACTTATCCTTCGTGAAACTCGTCAGGCTGGCATGAAACAACGATTTCGCGGCTGAAGCATCTTCCGGATGCTTCGTATAACCCTTGGCGTATCTCTCCTCCAGCCCCTCCTCTTCCTTCCGGTGTAACCAGAGGTTAAGCGCCTCCGAGATGGCCGCGCTTCGGGCCAAACCCAACTCATGCCGGACATGCTCCACTTCCGCCAACGTCTTCTTTGGCAAACTGATTGCGATCTTAGCTGTGTTGACACTCATTAGGAACTCCCCTTTTAGTATTACTTTAGTATGATTAAAGTATACCCATAAGTATTACCATTGTCAATCTACCCATCCCACTATACAAGACGACAGAGGGCTCGATTTCCGTTCAAACTATTTCAGGATTTTTGATATCGCCTAATGAAATAGGCAAAAAAAACGAGGCAATCTCGTTAGAGATCGCCTCGTCAGTCCTGCAGCGCACGCTTAACGTCCGCTACCTTGGCTCCTGGCCAAAATTAAGCCGACTGTTCGGTCATCCGTTTCATGAAGCTTAAAAACTGCACGGCCTGGTTAAAGGCCTTGGTGACGGCACGAATGGCATGCTGGAGGACCGTGTCCATATCCGCAAAACCGCGGAGAATGCTCGAAAGAACAGAGCCTGCCAGCCGGGCGCCGGAGAGCGTCGAATACGCCATCACAAAAGGATCGGGGACCCTCTCGAGGTCAATTCTTCCCGAAAAGATCAGCAACTGATTAGTCGCTTCGAACGCAGGGATCTCACCTTCTTCAAGCGGTGCCATCGGGACGTTGACGACGCCCCGTGTCAGCCCGTAAGAAGACGGGACGGCTTTCACATGGGCTGGATTTGTGAGATTCAAGTCCTTTTCCTCGTCATCATCAATAAAGATCGAGGGGTATTTCACCCGTGCATGCTTTACCTGCGCGAGGCGGGAACCCTCGGCTTTGTAATAAACGTTCTGTCCATAAGCCTTTTTTCGTGAAGCCTCCGCGACCGTTGCCAAGCCATCAAGATAGAATTCAAAGGAGCGTTTGGGGAAAATATCAAGATTGTAGTGCACGACGACGGGCTTGTCGTGGGATACAGAGAGCTTCCCAAGCTCCTCGTCCACTTTGCGGTTTATGGATTCCACCATCGTGCGCAGGTCCTGAAGCGACAGGTGATCCGCAAGCGCTTCTTTGGAAACTCGTCCATGGCCCAATTTTATCTTGCTCAAGATCAGTGTGTCGCCCGCCGAGGCCACGATGAGGTTTCCGTTCTTGTGGGAGAGTTCAAAAGTATAAAGCTCATCATCGACCGTCACGGCAAGCCGTTTTCCGCTCAAGGCCGCGGCGGCGTGGGCTTGACGAATACCGCCAAAAAACTCCCGGATATTGATTTTTTCGAAGATGCGGGCGACCTGACTTTTATCCGGAACGCGCGCGAGCCGCGGGGCCGACTGTGCCAAACGGGCTCCTTCGGGCGCGTCAAGGGCCGCATAATCAGCCGGCGTGAGCTGAGATTCCAACATTTCGACGAATACCTTGGCCTCTTCCTTCCAGCGGTGGACGGCCTGCTTGAAATCCGGCTGAAAGACCGCCTCCGCGACACCCGTCGTCAAAAAAGTGCTCGCTGTTTTGGCCGCGAACGCCGGCAGGTATTTTTCCTGATCCGAGGGAATGAACGACTCGCGGATCGCCGGATCCACGCGCGACAATATGAACGCTGAAGCCACTCCCACTTCGTTGATGCGTTTCATGATGCGTACGAACGCGCGCCGCTCGATCCTGAACCGCTGTTCGGTGTTGGTCTCTTTCAGATGCGCCTCCAGATGACGGAGTTCCTCGAGATTTTCCTCTAAAAGATCTTTTTCCTGCGCTTTGAGGATCCGGTACATTTCGAGAGGGTTGATCTCGCCCGGGTTCAAGGCCGCGTTGAAATATTTTCCCTCCTCTATCGTGATCGCGTTCACAAGATCCTTGATCTTCTTGACCGCCAGCGCGGAGGACGGAATATCCTTGAAATAATCAGGACCGTAGATCAGAACGCCCGAATGCTTGGCCGAAATGGCGCGGTTCATCGGGTTGTCGTAAGTGGTGCGTGGCTGGAGATTCTCGGTCCCGTAAAGTTTGATCTCCAGAACATCCGTCGTCCAGTCGGAATCGCCAAAGATCGCCTTTTTCTCGTCTTCCGTCAGCTTGATGTCCAGGTTGCGGTCGATCTTTCCGGGAATGATGATGAGCGTATCCATGTCCTGGGCGCTGTACTTCTCGTAACCGGCGATGACCTGAGGCCCCCAGAAGTAACTTCCTTTAATATTGACCGCGATCTTGCCCGCGTCGCCGCGCGTGATGAACTGGTGATCAATGAGGTAGTTGATCAAAAATTTGGGAAGGCGGTCGGGCGCGGAAACATTGGCCACACGGCGCTTCACGACCTCTTTGGCCTCCGCGCTGAGCGACTGCCAGAACCAGCTTCTCCGCTCGAGAAGCTCGGTGATCTGATCAATACTGCGTGCGTGAGCGTCAACGTTGACGCCTCCGTTCTTCGCAGCCATCCGGGCGCCACGGTTTCCGAAGATGGAACGCGCGTCGGAGCCGGTCGGCCTTTCCGCCTCAATTTTCCGGGGCGCCTTTATTTCCCAGATCGCATTTTTCTGCGTTAAAAATGATTCAAATTTGCGCTCCCGCTCCCCAGAGGCCTCCTCGACCATGTCAATGAGGGCCAGCGCTTTTACGTTTCTTTCTGTGTCGCCTGTTCTAAAGAACCGGTCCATTCTTTCCAAAATTCCGGAGTGCATGAAAGCCGCCGCCCTCT
>CAZBAY010000233.1:0-10334 GCA_964489945.1 uncultured Planctomycetia bacterium | reverse complement strand
GAACTCCGCCGCGCAGGTGTCCACTAATTTGTAAGTCGGAATGACGCCTGTTTTTTTCCGGAGATTCCGGATCTCGATCTCCGTTTTATTGTAGATCTCCCCTAGCTGAATATCCGAGAACCCCATCGCCTTGGCCTGTCTCAAAATATTTTCGGAGGGTTCTTTCGACTTCCGGCTGTCGGCCTTCAGCTCTTTTTCAAATTCTACGATCTCTAAGAGATTTTCGAGGAACCAAGGATCGATAAAAGTGATCTCGTGGATCTTTTGGAGCGGCATGCCTTCCTCTATCGCGCGTTTGAGATAATAAAGCCGCTCGGCGTTCGGGCGCTTTAAATGATCGAGGAGGTCCTTTGTCGCCTTCTTCGACTCAAACCCAGCGGCCTTCACCTCAAGCCCCCTCAGGCCCTTCTGGAGTGCTTCTTTGAAGGTCCGGCCTATCGCCATCACCTCGCCCACCGATTTCATCTGGGTCGTCAGTGTCGTGTCGGCGCCGGGGAATTTTTCAAACGCGAAGCGCGGGATCTTTACGACACAATAATCGATCGTCGGCTCAAAGCTTGCCGGCGTTTTCTTCGTGATGTCATTGGGGATCTCGTCGAGCGTGTAACCGACGGCGAGTTTGGCCGCGATCTTCGCGATGGGAAAGCCGGTCGCTTTAGACGCGAGGGCCGAAGAGCGGGACACGCGAGGATTCATTTCGATGATGACCATACGGCCGTTCTTGGGGTCGAGCGCGAATTGAATATTGGACCCGCCCGTCTCGACACCGATCTCGCGGATACAGGCGATCGACGCGTCGCGCATCTTTTGGTACTCGACGTCCGTCAAAGTCTGGGCGGGCGCCACCGTGATCGAGTCGCCGGTGTGGACGCCCATCGGGTCGAAATTCTCGATCGAACAGATGATGACGACATTGTCTTTTTTGTCGCGCATCACCTCGAGCTCGAATTCTTTCCAGCCGAAGATCGATTCCTCAACGAGGATCTCCGTCGTCATCGAAAGTTGCAGTCCGTAGGCGACGATCTTCTCGAATTCTTCCATCGTCGTCGCGATCCCGCCGCCCGAGCCGCCGAGCGTGAAGCTGGGGCGGATCACGACCGGGAGTTTGATCTCGGTGAGCACTTTTTTCGCCTCTTCCAGCGAGTGCGCGAGGCCCGATCTTGGGAGGTCGAGGCCTATTTTTTGCATCGCTTTTTTGAAAAGCTCGCGGTTCTCGGCCTTTTTGATCGAGGCGAGGTTTACGCCGATCATTTTGACGCCGTATTTTTCGAAAATACCCGCCTCGGCCGCCTGTACGGCGGTGTTGAGGCCGGTCTGGCCCCCCAGGGTCGGCAGGACCGCGTCGGGCCGCTCGGCCTGGATGATCTTTTCAAGGAACTCGACCGTGATCGGCTCAATGTACGTGCGGTCCGCGGTCTGGGGATCGGTCATGATCGTCGCGGGATTGGAATTGATAAGAACAACCTCGTAGCCGTCCTCGCGGAGCGCCTTGCAGGCTTGCGTGCCGGAATAATCGAACTCACACGCCTGCCCGATGATGATGGGGCCGGAACCGATGATCAAAATTTTATGAATATCTGTACGCTTAGGCACTCTTTTTAAATTTCTCCATCATTTCGATAAAGTGGTCAAAGTGGTGATTCGCGTCGTGCGGACCCGGCGCCGCCTCGGGGTGGTACTGCACGGAAAAAATGGGAAGCTTCTTGTGTTCCATCCCCTCACAAGTACGGTCGTTCAAATTGATATGCGTCAGGACGACGTTCTTGTCCGGGATCGAATCCACGTCCACCGCGAAGCCGTGGTTTTGAGCGGTGATATTCACAGCCTTCGTTCGGAGATCAATGACGGGCTGGTTGCCGCCATGGTGGCCGAATTTAAGTTTAAACGTTTTCCCTCCGAAGGCCTGGCCCAAGATCTGGTGCCCCAGGCAGATGCCAAAGATCGGGAGTTTTCCCATCAGGTTTTTTGTCGTATCCACTATATAAGGAAGCGCGGCGGGGTCGCCAGGGCCGTTTGAGAGGAAAAACCCATCCGGTTTGAAGGCGAGGATCTCCTCGGCCGTCGCGGTCGCCGGCACAACATGCACGCGGCAATTTTTGTCGTCCAAATTCCTTAAGATATTGAATTTCATGCCGCAGTCCATCGCGACGACGCTAAATTTTCCCTTCTCGTTCCAGTCGAAAGCTTTTTTGCAGGTCACTTCCTTGATGAGGTCGCGCCCAACGAGGCCCGGCGAGGCTTCGGCCTTTTTCACGAGGCTTTTGGGATCGAGGTCTTTCGTTGAGATGACGCCTTTTTTCGCGCCTTCTTCCCGGAGGTGCTTCGTCAGTGCCCTTGTGTCGATGCCTTCGATGCCGACCACGCCGTGCCGCTTAAGATAGGAGCCCAGATCCTCCGTCGCGCGCCAGTTGGAGTAAACGCGGCTGGCTTCCTTTACGATGAAACCTTCGACAAAGGGTTTCTCGTGTTCGACGTCTTCCTTGTTCACGCCGTAATTCCCGATCAAGGGATACGTCATGCAGACCATCTGGCCTTTATAGGAAGGGTCTGTCAGGATCTCCTGGTAGCCCATCATGCTCGTGTTGAAAACCACTTCGCCGAAGGCCTCTCCCTCCGCTCCGAAAGAGGTTCCGCGGTAAATTTTTCCGTCCTCTAACGCCAGAATGGCTTCTTTTTTCATTTATGAAATGATCTTCCCGTCCTGCATCACATGCTTTCCGCCTACGAACACCTCCGTCGCGCGGCCCTTCATTTTCCATCCGAGAAAAGGCGAATTCTTCGACTTGGATTCCAACTTTTCCTTCTCCATCGTCCACTCAAAACCCGGATCGAAGACCGTCACATCGGCCGCGGCGCCCTCCGAGAGATGCCCTCGGTCCACCTGAATAATACCGGCGGGGTTCAGGGACATTTTGCGGATGAGTTCACTCATTGTCAAAACTTTTTCCTCGACAAGCGCGAGCGAAAGCGCCAACGACGTCTCAAGACCGATGATCCCGAAGGGCGCTTTGTCGAATTCGACGTCTTTTTCGCCCTCGGCGTGGGGCGCGTGGTCGGTCGCGATCGCGTCTATCGTACCGTCCTTGATCGCTTTTTTCACGGCCTCCACATCCTCTTTCATCCTGAGCGGCGGGTTCATTTTGGCGTTCGTGTTGTACCCTAAAACCATTTCATCGGTGAGATGAAAATAGTGCGGGCAGGTCTCGGCGGTCACGCGGGAGCCCTGTGCCTTCGCCTGACGGATGAGATCGAGCGATTTCCGGCTCGAAATATGGCAAAAGTGGAGCCGCCCGCCGGTGAGATCCGCCAGCTGCAGGTCGCGCGCCACCTCGATGCTTTCCGCCTCAACGGGGATCCCCGGAAGCCCCAGCTTCGTAGAAACAAAACCCTCGTTCATGCAGCCACAGCCAAAAAGCCCCTCGTCCTGGCAATGCACCAGGATCGGGAGGCCGAATTTTTTGGAGTACTCCAGCGCGCGACGCAGAATATTGGAATCGGAGATGGGCTGGCCGTCATCGGAAAGCGCCACCGCGCCGCCCTTCTTCAGTTCCCCGAATTCTGTGAGCTCTTTCCCCTCCTGCTTTAGTGTCACCGCGCCGATCGGCCAGAGATTAGCCAGCCCCAGGCGCCGGGCTTCGCTCATCGCAAATTCCATGTCCGAACGGCGGTCCGCGATGGGGTTCGTGTTGGCCATCGGGCAGACACCGGTGAATCCGCCTTTCAACGCCGCGCGGAGACCCGTCTCGATCGTTTCCTTATATTCATACCCCGGCTGGCGAAGATGCACGTGAATATCAATGAGCCCCGGGCAGACAATCTTTCCTTTGGCATCAATTTCCTTATCTGCCTTCTCGATAATCTTTTTCGCGACCTTCTTCACACGGTCATTCTCTATAAGTAGATCCATCACCTCATCGATCTTGTTCTTCGGATCCACCAAATGCCCGTTCTTTATTAAAATTTTCATCGTTCCACCATCGTTGTGTGAAAGAGTACCGCCATGCGGACAGCGACGCCGTTTGTCACTTGATCTAAAATGACCGACTGCGGGCCGTCGGCGACCTCCGCTGAAAGCTCGACCCCGCGGTTGATCGGTCCGGGGTGCATGATGATGACGTCGGGCTTGGCTTTTTTCAGCTGTTCTTGTGTGATGCCGTATTCCGCGGCGTATTCTCGGATAGACGGGAAGAACGCGCCCTGCTGGCGTTCCAACTGTATCCTCAGGATATTCAGCACATCCTGGTCCCGGATGGCTTTGTCGAGGTCATAGAAGACCTCGACGCCCAGCGATTCTATCTTCGACGGGATAAGCGTCGGCGGGCCGCAGACACGGACCTTCGCGCCCATTTTTTTCAGCCCCCAAATATTCGAGCGCGCGACGCGCGAGTGAAGAATGTCCCCCACAAGACAGACTTTCACACCCTCGAGCGTTTTTTTGTGTTCCCGGATCGTGAAAATATCGAGAAGCCCCTGCGTCGGATGCTCATGGATGCCGTCGCCCGCGTTGATCACTCCCGCGCGCACCGTCCGCGCGAGGTATTCCGCCGATCCCGAGGAGGAATGCCGCATGATGATCGTGTCTACGTGCATCGCTTCGATGTTTTTGGCCGTGTCACGGAGGCTCTCGCCTTTGGAGGTGCTGGAACCCTGGGAGGAAAAATTCACGATGTCGGCAGACAAGCGCTTGGCAGCCAGTTCAAAACTCGTCCGGGTCCTTGTGGAGGATTCAAAAAATAGGTTCGCGATCGTTTTCCCACGGAGCGCCGGGACTTTTTTCACCTCACGAGAGGAAATTTCCTTGAACGACTCGGCTGTTTTTAAAATAAGCTCGATCTCTTCTTTGGAAAGTTCTTCAAGTGATAGAAGATCTTTCCGCGTCCAGTGAAACGCTTTTTTTGTTTCGGTGTTTGTTTTCATTTCTCCGCCACCACCACTTCTTCCGTGGGATCCGTTTCCTTAAAGCACACGTGGACCAATTCATTCTCGCTCGTGGGGATGTTTTTTCCGACAAAATCTGCGCGTATCGGAAGCTCCCGGTGCCCCCGGTCGATGAGGACCGCAAGCTGTATCTTTTTGGGGCGTCCGAAATCGATCAGCGCGTCCAGGGCGCAGCGGATCGTGCGTCCCGTGTAGAGGACGTCATCGACAAGCACGACGATCTTGTCACCGAGGTCATCGTTGATCTCTGTCTTATGAATGACGGGCTGTTCGGCGACCTTGGTCAGGTCGTCGCGGTAGAGATTGATGTCGAGAATGCCGAGGGGGACTTTGACCTTCGAGATCTCCTCGATGGCCTTTGAAAGGCGCTGGGCGAGCACAACGCCGCGCGTCTGAATGCCGATGAGGATGAGGTCCTCAATGCCTTTGTTCCGCTCGAGGATCTCGTGGGCCATCCGGACGACGGACCGCTCGATCGAAGGGGCGTCGAGGACGAGTTTAGACATGAAAAATCCCACGCTTAAGTTTAAGCCGTGGGTTCAAGTTGTGGGCAGTACGCATCGCTTTTCCTTTTCGGGCCTCTCAGGACCCGGTTTAAAAGGTGATTATGAAACTAACTTAATTTTTTGAAGTATACGCTCCGTTTTCAGCCGTGTCAAGACGATTCAGCATTTTTAGACTCGCCGTTCTTCGTTGTGTCTTTTCCTTGAACGGCTTCTTGTTTGTCTTTAGGCAGTTCTTCTAAGAGGGACATAACTCTGTCTTCCAAGCTGTCACCTTCTGATCCCGAGTCAGATGACCCCTCACCTTCCTCCGGTGCCTCTCCTCCCGAGGCAGGACTTTCGGACACTGTAATAGTTCTGGGCTCAGTCGTGGCAGCATCGGCAAGAAGGCGCTGGGCGGCGGCCCTCTTACGGGAACCAAGACCACCGCCGGATGGAGCGGTTTCACCGTCTGCAGGTATTCTGGCGACTATGCCCGCTGCGGGCGTAATAGTGTCCTCGGACGCATCCATAGGGACGTTTGCCGAGAATTTCGGAGACCCTATCGGGATCGTGTCTTCGTCCGGGATCACGGGAGCGCCGCTTTTGATCACGACTTCACTTTGGTCAATGCTTCCGCCTCCCAGTTTGGGGAGTGTCGAATCAGAACCCGGCACTTTTGCCGGGGCTGTTCTTGTGACCCAGACACCGTCTACCATCTCCAAATTCGCAGCTCTCCGTAGGCTTGGGTCCATAGCCCCCGTGTCGCCCAGGCCCGTCGGAATGGGTCCCCCAGCGCTTTTAAAAATATCTGCGACATTCTTTTGATAAGCCGGGCCGGAAATTGTGGGGACTTGAACAGCGATGTTTTTCGCGGGCGAGATCGTCACGGCAGCGGTGGATTGAACGGGCGCCGCCTGCTTTATCACCGGATTTATCGCCAAACTACCCTTAACCGGCGCCTGCAGTTTTTTCAGCTCTTCGGCCGAGCCTACGGAAACCAACAAAACGAAAGCACCCGCCGCAAGCACCAGCACTCCAGCCTTGAAGCTCTGTGTCTTTATTCTCATCAAAAAGACTCCTCATTAAAGGGTGCCATAAATCGCTCAAAAATCAAGGCGTTAGGAAGGTTCCCCGATAAGCCCCGGATAAACCATGGCCATGCTGGTAATCACCCACAATGTTAGAATAAGTTGCATTTGGAAATCCTTCATCAAAACAGAGGAAGGGTCCCCGTCAAAACTTGGGTGCTTCGCCAGACGTAAATATCGGAGAACCCCATAACAAACGAACGGTACCGTATAGATCAAATGATTCGTGCCAATCCTCTCCACTGTTTCGGGATCAACTGCATAGAAGGTGTATGCTGCGATCACGGAAACAGCGGCAACGGCGATCATCGTGTTCAACAAAGAGGCGCTGTACTTGGCCGGGACTGGGCGATGCGCAAGCCACTTCAAGTCATATCTCCGTTTATTCAGGATGAGAAATAAAGCCAACAAAACGGTGCAGAGAATTAGCCAATGAGACAACGCCACGCCGCCGGTTATACCCCCCGCCAGAACCCGCAGATAATAAAACGCGGCTACACAAAGAACGTCGATCAAAATGATGTTTCTTAGAAATTTCGCGTAAGCCAAATTCAAAGTGAAGTAGCCAAGGAGGACGGCTGCCGCCTCCCATCCCAAAAAGAAAAGCGGCAAAAGAGAAGTGCCTGCCAAAAGAGCGCTGGTAAGGGCCGCTTGTTTAACGGTGATCTTTTCCGAAGCGAGCGGCCGGAGGCGTTTTTGGGGATTGAGCTTGTCTTCTTTTAAGTCCAGAATATCGTTGAACACGTAAACTGCGCTCGAGGCCAAAGAAAACACAAAGAACATCAGAATAACTCTCCACAAAGCGTCCGCTTGAAAAAGCCGACGGCCAAATAGCACCGGCAAAAGAACGAAGCCATTCTTGAGCCATTGGCGGGGCCGCATTGCGGCAAGGATGGGATGCACTTTATTCTCGATGAGCGGAAGAGCTTAACAAGGGATAAAAACAAAGCGGGATCAAAATAGGCAACAGGGGGTAATACACCCTGATTTCATTGATGCGGGTGGTAAATACCGTGAGAGCGACAAAGAAAAGGACCGTGTAAACATTTCTCCTCAAAAAGGGATCCTGTTTCCCGTTGTAAAACAGAAAATGAACCAAAAGCGGGACGCCGATAAAAAGAAAAAAGCCCGCCAGACCTCTATCAAGACGTGTCATCATGCTCCGCGCATTTTCCAGGTTGATGGCAAAAAAACTCCCCTGCCAAAACCCGATTTCCCCGCTCCGGTACGGGGCTTCGCCACGCAGGACAAAGAGCAAGATTCTGGGCACAAACCAGTAGAGAGAGCACAGGGCCGTCTTAAAAAGCGTTTTGAAAAGATCTTTCCGTGAGACGCAAGTCACGAAGTAGGAAAACGCCAGGAGGCCGGCCGTTTCCCTGTTTAAAGTAGCCAGTAAAACGCATACGCACAGAGAAAGGTATTTCCCGTCCCGGATGAAACCATAGCCCAGGATGAAAAACACGAGCTCCAAAAAATCATAAGGATAATCCCACAAAAACGATATCGGGATCAGAAAAACCATCGCCAACGTCAGCGCCACACAAACCGTCTCGTCAAACCATCTTCTCAAATAATGATGAAATAGAGGCAGCGCAAGACATATAAAAATAAAATTCCAGAGAAAGCCGGTCTGGATCCAGGAAAGGAACGGCAAACACTGCCTCGTCAGATGGCAAAGAGTCGGGACCAAAACACGGTATAAATCCGGCGCCAGCGCCGTTCCATTCACCACGTTTTCAATCACCATGCGTACCTGCTCATCAGAACTGAATCTAACGGAGAAAAACCTCACCCAGAATAAGACGCAGGCAGTTATGAAATAAAGGAAATAGATCCTCTTTTGCTTCACAAAAGCTCCGGATTTTCGTAACGGTTGCCGATCACTTCGGCGTCGAGATGTTCGGGGTTTCCTTTGATACCGTGTCTTGAGAGAATGCTTTGGAGCGGGTGGACCGTTTTGTTCCCGAACGTGTCCGGCACCGAATCTACGACATCCGTGAACTCCTGACCTTGGTGTTTGACCCGGACAATATCCGCCTCGAACACTTCCCTTCCTTTTTTGTCAAAAAAAGCGGTCGTCTCTAGGAATGCGCAGTCCCCGTAGGAAACATTCTTCACGGGCCGTCCCTTCCCCTCGTTCTCCCCGTGATCGTCCTCACAAAGAAGCACATGCAGAAATTTCTGGTACCCGCGGTAATACATCTTCTTCTCTTTTTTATGCCACACTCGGAATTTAATGTCTTTCATTTCCCCACTCCTAGCGAACGGGTCCTGCCGCCTCGTGGTAGCCCCATGCCCGCAAGTGTTCCCTTGCGGACATCAGGCGCCCACCACTCGGCGTCACCCGTTCGCATCGTTTGCTGCTAAATTAAATAGAATAACAAACTCACCCAAGATTTTTTTTTCTGAAAAATGTTTAACCACATTACTCACTTGATCTCGAACGACTTCCTCAAATTTTTTAGTCAGCTCACGCGCGACCACGATGTGAATATCCCCTAAGGTTTCCCGGACCGTTTCTAATGTCTTCAAAATTCGGTGGGGGGATTCGTAGAAAATGACCGTGCGCATTTCATTTTTCAAGGCAAGCAGCTTTGTTTTCTTCTGGCCGGATTTGATGGGGAAAAACCCTTCGAAAATGAAACGGTCTGTGGGAAGGCCCGAAACGGCCAGCGCCGCTAAAAAAGCGGATGGGCCGGGGATCGACTCGATCCGGATGCCGGCTTCGATGGCCCCTTTAATGAGACGATAGCCTGGGTCGGCGATGCCGGGCGTGCCCGCGTCGGAGATGAGCGCGACCTTCGTGCCGTTCTTAATTTTTTCCAAGAGCTCCGGCGCGCGTCGTTTTTCGGAAAAATCGTGATAGCTCACGAGCGGTTTCCGGATCCCGTAATGATCAAGCAGGACTCTCGAATGCCGCGTGTCCTCACAAGCGATCAAATCCGCGGCCTTCAAAACCTCGATCGCCCGCAGGGTCATATCCGCAAGATTCCCGATAGGAGTGGCTACGATATAGAGGATGCCGTTATTCAACGGTGACGGATTTGGCTAGGTTGCGGGGTTGGTCGATATCCTCGCCGAATTCGCGCGCAACGCAATAGGCGATGAGCTGGAGCGGAAGCACGGTAAGAAAGGGTGAAAAGATCTCCCTTACCTTCGGGATCTCGATGACATAGGAAGGATTGATCTTGTGGATCTCCTTGTCCCCTTCCGTCACGATGGGCACAATGATGCCGCTCCGCGCCCGGATCTCCTGGATGTTGGAGAGCATCTTGTGGTAGGTCTTCGACTGCGGCGCGATGCAGATCACCCACGGATTCTCATCGATGAGCGCGATCGGCCCATGCTTCATCTCACCGGCGGGGTACCCCTCGGCCGGAATATAGGAAATTTCTTTGAGCTTCAACGCCCCTTCAAGCGCGTTTGGAAAATTGATATTGCGCCCCAGGTACAGGAAGAATCCGTTGGGAGACCGCCTTTTTTCCCGGTCGGGGTGAGAGGAAAAATATTTCTCCAGTTGCTCGTGGTAACGGCGGTTGAAGTCATGCGCCTTGTCCGCCCAGTCTTTTGCCTCCTTTTTATAGTCATCCAGGACCTGCCCCATGAGCTTGGGAACATGCAAAAATTCCTTGAGAAGCGACTGGATCTTCTTCGGAGGCATCGTTTTGAAAAGGCCGGCGAAATAAAGCGCCAAAAGGTAAAGGACCGTGAGCTGGGCGGTATACGCTTTCGTTGAGGCGACCGCGATCTCAGGACCCGCGTGGGTGTAAATGACGCCTTTTGACTCGCGGGCGATCGAGCTTCCAAGCACATTGCAAACCGA
>CAZBAY010000232.1:0-1756 GCA_964489945.1 uncultured Planctomycetia bacterium | reverse complement strand
TACCTGATCGCGCTCCCCCTCACCGATCACGACACGGCCCCTGAGCCACGGCAGTCCTTTATTGTGGTATTCCCTTGACCAGTAAGTCGTCTCGGCGTCTCCCTGGCCCTTCGAGAACTTATTCTGATCGCCCATGTTATTCTTCCAGCGGAGCACCCGCGCGGCGGGGATATTAAGCGCATGGAACAGACCCATTTTTCCCTCATATTCGCCGGCTGCGCGCGTCGGCGCGGCGATCTGCGCAACAAGTGTTGAACTTTTTACACGGACCAGGTTCTCTTCAATGCCAGGCACATAGCTTTCCGTAATACGACGCTCGTCCGTCGCCATCCGCGCGCCGGGCATCAGAGGCGTTTGCGGCGCGTCGTCATCTTCTTCTTCCCCGGTCAGCGAATAGAGCGTGTCTCCCAACGTGACCCACATGACGCCCGTATCGGCGCGAAACACATGCCAGGGAGACCGGTTATCTCCTTCACGGTCGGCTTGATCCCTGTGAGCCGCCACCTTGTCCATCACGTTCTTAAGGACGCCTGTGCGGATCGCGCGAAGCTTAAGGACAAAATCGTAATTTGCCTTTGGCTCCTTCTCCCCTACTTCATCAAAATACACCTTCGCTTCATGCGTGATGGTGCTTAAGATCTCGGAGAACTTGCTAAGATACAAATGAAAAAAGAGCGTTTCACGGCGGGCGGATGACAGACCTTGTAGTTTGTTGCCTTTCACGAATTCATCGAGAAACTTGGAATAGGCTCCTTCATCCAGCGAGGCCAAAAAGGCGGCCGAGGCGGGATCGTCAAGGATGAGCTGGACCTTGTCCTTTATGCGCTGTTGCAGGATCTTTTTCACATCCGGTACCAGAGGGCCTTGGATCGCCAGCTCCGCCAGTTCTACATTTTCGTGGTTTAGCCCGCTGATCAGAATGCCCTTCGATTCATCGATCCTGTTTTCGGTCCTTAGCTTGTACTTATCGAGGCGTTCTCCGAGGACGAGTCCCGCCATGCGGCGCGGATCACCGCTGTCCGCGTGGTGCGTGCCCATCCGCGCGCCGTGCACAAGCTCCGTCCCTATAACCGCCAGGACCGGCTGAGCGCGCTCAACGGCAAGCCGGGCGCCGAGGTTTTGCTCACCGCCGGACTTGCGGTGTCCCGGGCCGCGCCGCAAAGGATTTTCGTTCCCGAGCTGGCCGAGAAGCTGTTCTTCGTAGCGCCGGCGATTGGTTTCATGGAGAATATTGGGGGCCACGACAACGTAGGAGATCCCCCGCTTTTTCAGCAAGGCTGTCAGATTCGGCGTGTGGTACCCACCCGTGATCAAAACAGCCTTGGAAAGGCCGTCGCGTGCCATGATACCCGCCGCTTTATCCAGAAAAACCACGTCGCGGGCGGCGGCTGTCTTATAGAAATTTTCGACGGCATCCCGGCTGTTCTCCAGGACCGGATCGTAACGCAGCACATCCGCCGCGTTGCCCGCTTCATAAAGTTTTTTGTTCAAAAACGCGAGGAGTACCACTATTTCCGTCCGGATGTCTTTGCGCCGTTCCGCGTATCGTTTGAAATTCTCCGGCGAGATCTGGAGCGAGAAAAGGCCTTGCAGAAGGGTAAGGGTCTCTGAGATCTCATGCAAAGTGCGGGCGTCTTCCGTTCGCAGAAGTTCGCGATAAATGGCTTCCCTCAAGCCACGGATCTCCTCTAGAAGCCTGTCCATATCGACACGGGAGTAAACTTTCAAATACTCCGCGTACTTCACAAGATGGCCG
>CAZBAY010000231.1:0-16654 GCA_964489945.1 uncultured Planctomycetia bacterium | reverse complement strand
GAACGAATGCCGCAAAATATGCGGGTAGATCTTCTTCTTCACGCCCGCGAGCTTCGCGTGGCGCTTCAGGATCCCCCACACGGTCTGTCGCGAAAGCTTTCGTCCCAGCCGCGACACAAAAAGCGAATCGTGCGCCTGCTCTTTTACCCAAAGCGGCCGCACCTTCTCCAGGTAACGCTGAACGCTTTTTTGAGCCGCCTTGCCGATGGGGACCACACGCTCTTTGTCCCCCTTGCCGATCACGCGCAGATACCCCGACTCGAAATTCACATGCCCGGTCCGTAGCGTCGTCACTTCGCTGGCGCGGAGCCCCGTCGCGTACAAGAGCTCAAGGACCGCGTGATCCCGCAGGCCCTGGGCTTTTCGCGTATTCGCGGAGCCGATCAGCGACTCCACCTCCGCGACACTCAACGCCTCCGGAAGATGCTTCCAGAGCTTAGGCGACTCGATCGCCTCGGTCACATCCTCCTTCAACCGGCCTTCCTGCGCCAAAAAACGGTGAAGCATCCGGATCGCGACCAGCTCCCTGGAAACCGAAGTGGGCGAAAGCCCCCGGTCGCGCTCCTTCAAAAGGTAATCCATCACTTCTTTTCGGCTCACGGAATCAAAAGCGCCGATGCGCGCCTTTTTCAGGTGCGTCATGTACCGCGTCAGGTCCCGCCGGTAAGCCAGAAGCGTGTTGTTGGCCAGGCCTTTTTCAACGGAAAGATAATCTAGAAAAAGCCCCAACAGATCCTGCATTAGGGTTGCAGGTCAGGCGGCCGTCTCGGGCTCCTGAGGCTCCGAGTCCGGCGCCGGAGCGCCCAGGTCCACCGTTTCCGGAAGGAGGTGCGCTTTCACCTTATCGAAGTAAAAATTGTTGCCCACGAGCCGCTGGATCCTTTCGAGGTCCGTCCGGGTCTGGCCGTATTGGGACTCCGAATACCGGCCGCTCTCGATCCTTTCGGAGATCCGGTTCAGCTCATCGAGCTCGGGCTGAAGCTCGGCCTGTTTTTCCGGCGTGAGATAACGGTGCATTTCGGCCAAATGCCCGCGAGTTTCCTGGGCGCAGCGTGACACCTTCTTCTGGTTGCCCCCCAGTTGGTTGATCAGGTCCCCGTGCCAGGTTTTCCACATGGTGAAATGCGTCTTGTAATAATATTCGTTGGAGAACTTCTTTTGATAAGCGCCCTCCTGAAGGTAGATCGAGGCAGCGACGTGGCTGGGGGTCTTTGCCTTCCGCGTGAATTTCTTCTGCACCGAAGCGCAACCCGCCATTTCCATCAACAGCATAACCGCCACCACGAACCAGAATCCTTTTTTCATTTTAAATCTCCAAAAGTTTTTTGAATTCCTCTTCGTTCAACACGCTGACACCCAGCCGCCCGGCCTCTTCAAGCTTGGAGCCTGCCGCTTCGCCCGCGATCAGGGCGTCCGTCTTTTTGCTGACGCTCGAGGCGACGTGCCCGCCCCGGTCCAGGATCAGCCGTCCGGCTTCTTCTCTTGTAAAGCCCTTTAGCGTTCCGGTCAAGACAAAAGTTTTTCCGGCTAGCGCCGCTGAAACGCCGGCGCGCTTGGCTTCCATCATGTTCACGCCCAGCCGTTCGAGTTTTTCGAGGAGCCGGCGGTTCTCCTTGTTGCGAAAAAACTCAAGAAGGCTCGCGGACATGACCTCGCCCACGTCCTCGACGTTTTGAAGTTCCTCCTCCGCTGCCGAGGCAAGTTTTTCCATGGAACCGAAATGAGCGGCCAGCGTACGAGCCGCATTGACGCCCACGTGCCGGATCCCCAGCGCGAAGAGAAGCCTCGAAAGCCCGCGCTTTTTGCTCGCCTGGATCTGCGCGAAAAGATTGTCCGCCGACTTCTGCCCCATGCGTTCCAACGCCGCCAAGCTGTCGCGCTTCAAAGCGTAAATGTCCGTCACGTCCGAGACCATTTTTTTATCGACGAGCTGTTCGACGAGCTTATCGCCGAGGCCTTCCATGTCCATCGCTTTTCGCGACGCGAAGTGGAACAACCGCTCCTTGAGCTGAGCGGCGCAGCTCCCATTAACGCATCGCCGGGCGACTTCCCCCTCTTCGCGGATGATCTTGGACCCGCACGCCGGACATTTTTTCGGCATCGAAAAGCGTTTCTCATGCCCTGTCCGTTTGCTCTTCAGGACCTCGATCACCTGCGGGATGATCTCGCCGCTTTTTTCAATGAGCACCCAATCGCCTATCCGGAGATCGAGGCGCCGGATCTCATCCTCATTATGGAGCGTTGCTCTCGACACCGTCGTGCCGGCGAGGAACACCGGCTCCAGGTGCGCCACGGGCGTCAACACTCCCGTGCGGCCGACCTGAACGCCGATTTGCTTGAGGCGTGTCTTTGCTTTCTCCGCCGGGAACTTGTAGGCAATGACCCAGCGCGGGCTTTTGTTCGTCGCGCCCAGGCGCCGCTGCTGGTCCAGGCTGTTGATCTTTAGCACAAGGCCGTCGGTGTCGTAATCCAGTTTTGATCTTTCGTCCTGCCAGTGATCGCACAGGCGGAAGACCTCCTTCAGATCGCGGCAAAGCTTGTTGTGCGGGCTGACCGGCAGGCACGCTTCCTTATAGAAAGCGTGCAGCTCCGCCTGCGTGTGGAACGAAGCCCCCTCATAAACGCCGACGCTGTGGGCGATGAAGCGGAGTCCGCGTTGGGCCACCAGGGAAGCATCCAAAAGCTTTAAAGAGCCGGCGGCGGCATTCCTCGGATTAACGAAAAGCTCCTCTCCCGCTTCTTCTTTCTCCTGATTGATGGCCCGGAAACTTTTTCGCGGCATGAAAATTTCGCCGCGCACCTCGATCCGGGCGGGCAATGACCGGTGGCTTTTCAGGACCTCCGGGATCTCTTTGAGCGTCTTAACATTCGTGGTCACGTCGTCGCCCGCCTGCCCGTCGCCGCGTGTGGCCGCCCGCGCGAGGCTCCCCTTCTCGTAGAGGAGCGAGATCGACACGCCGTCGATCTTGAGCTCTAAAACGTACTCGTAGGCTTCCCCTTTCAAACCTTTGCGGACGCGCTCATCGAAGGCCGTGACTTCCTCCTTTGAATAGGTGTTGTCGATGCTGAGCATCGGCACGAGGTGAGCGACGCTTTTGAACTTTTGCTGGGGCTTTCCGCCGACGCGCCGGGTCGGGGACTGGGCCGAAGCGTATTGGGGATATTCCTTTTCAAGCCGCTCCAATTCTTTAAAGAGGCGGTCGTACTCGTGATCGGAGATCTCAGGGCTGTTCAGTTCATAATAAAGGCGGTTGTGGCGCTCGATGGCGCGGCGGAGCTGGGTGAGTCGCGACCGCGGGCTCACAGATGGAACTCTACCGAAAAATCCTTGAAGGTGTGCGTGGGCGGTTCCCAGCCACAGACGGTTTTCTGGATACTCAAACCGAGCTCTTGGGCGATCAGCCGGAGAAGCTCGTCGATCTTCTCTTTCGAGCCCTCACAAACAAGCTCCACGCGGTTATCGGGAAGGTTCTTCACCCAGCCGACAAGGCCCAACTCGAGCGCGGCGCGCTCGGCGGTGTAACGGAACCCGACGCCCTGGACGCGCCCGGAATAAAAAACGTGCGCGCGGTGCGTGCTAGGATTTGGGGGCGAGTCTTTGGATGATCTTCCAGATCTCATTTTTGAGTTTTTGACTGTCATGACGGACAAGCTCCGTCTCGTTGCCGATATCGGCCGCAATGACTTCGGCCTTTGTGACCTTTTTCCATTCCACCGGGTCGCCCGGATCGACCAGCGACTGGCCCTTGCGGGCGTATTCGCCGGACGACTCCTCGGAAACGACCGTATTGGACAAAAGCACGGCGTCGAGGCAGTCCTTTCCCAGATATTTGATAATCTCCCGCACGTGATCAACGGCCTTAAAACCGGACGTTTCGCCGGGCTTTGTCATGAGATTGCAGACGTAAATTTTTTTTGCCTTTGTGCTCACGATGGCTTCCCCGAGATTCTTGATCACGAGATTGGTGATGACGCTCGTATAGAGATCACCGGGGCCGATCGTGACGACGTCCGCGTTGAGGATCGAGGAGTAGGCGTCGGTGTCGCACTCGGGCGCCGGCTCATGCCACAAAGCCTCCACACGCAGTTCCGGAGCGCGGCCCTGGCCCAGATCGATCTTGCTCTCGCCCTTCACGACCGTGCCGCCCTCAAAGCGCGCGACGAGGCTCGTCGGAGTTCCCGCCGCAGGAAGAACGATGCCCTGAATGTTCAGAATATCGCTGAGGGCCCGGACGGCCTCGGACATCGACCCTTTCACTTCCGCGAGCACCGTGAGAAAAATATTTCCGAAGCTGTGCCCCTGGAACTCCCCCTGCTTCTCAAAACGGTGCTGCATGATCTGGTTCATCAGCTCGGGAGCGTTGGAAAGCGCTACGAGGCTCCGCCGGATATCGCCGGGCGGCAGGATCCCGAACGTCTGGCTGATCTTGCCGGAGGACCCGCCGTCATCGCTCATGCTGACGATCGAGGTCAAGAGAACATCCGGGATCGTTTTTAAACCGAGCAGTAGATTGAAGAGCCCTGTACCGCCGCCGATGCAAGCCACGTGCACCTTGCGCTGGACCACCGCGTTGAAGCGGAGGATGAATTCCCGCTGGTTGTAGGGCCTCAGAATATAATCTGTCGCGCCCTCTGCTTTGGCTTCCGCGATCACAGCGGGGTCCCTCAGCGATGAGACGACCAGGAAGGGACGATGGGAGTTGGCGAGCGTCCGGACGAGGGACAGGCGTTTTTCGCGGTCGGATGAATAAAAACGGTCATAATCAAATACGACGACGTCGATATCGTCCCATTTCAGCTTTTCGCGGATCTCCTCCTCGCCCTGGGCGCACTCCGTATCCACGGACAGCCGGAAAAGGATCCCCGCGATCTCTTTCTGAAACGCCTCATCCCCGATCGTCAAAATCTTCATGACCTGAACACCCCTTTCAAACGGCTCTCCAAAGTTTACAGTGACATCGGAGGAAGGTAAAGGTTTGATTCGGCGTCCCGGCGCCAAAAGCGCCCGGTTTGCTTCCTCTCTTCCGGGCTCGTAAAGTGAAAGCCGGTGATCATCGCCCGTATATAGCGCGGCGGCTTGTCAGGGAACGGGTTGCCCGCCAAAAGCGACAGGACCTCCGGCGAACCCTCAAGAAGTCTTTTACAGAACGCCACGAACCAGGGATTTCTTCTAAAGCTGCTGAGCGAGGCAAACCACATCTGCCAGTCCAAGCGCGGCTGATGCGGAGCGACAAAACGCGGCGCGCGATCAAGATCGCCGGGTTTGTATTTGAATTCATAGGCGCGCCACGTGATCCCGTCATTCGAGCCCTCGACCGTGATCTCGGGTCTCTGAGTCGTCATCACCGCGAACAAACCGTAACTGCCGGCAAAACACCACGGCGCGACCTGCCCCACCGCCCTGACAACGGCCTTCGGCCAAGGGATCGCGAGCCTCAGCCCGAATAGAAAATGGAATGTAGAAAGAATGATAATAAATCCGGCGACCGGCCCGATGATCCAGCGCGGCCAACCAGCAGCCTTTTTTGGGCCTTCCCCGCCCGCCACCGCCTCCTTCCCCTTGAATGGAAGTACCCGGTCATCCAATAAAAGCAGACAAAGCGCCAGCGTCAGCCAGTTGAAAAAACAATAATTCCCCGTCGCGAGGATAAAGAGCTGTAAAAACGCGAGCGCGCCGCAGGCGAACAAACGTATTTTGCGGGGGGCAAAAATGCAGAACGGCACGATCAGTTCAATAAAAAACATGCCCGCCACCGACGCCTTCTGGAACCATTCCGGCAGGTGATGCATGTGCCACGCCGTCCAGGGCGGAAGCGGCTGTGTTTCATAATGATAATTAAGAGCTGTGAGGTTCCTCCACGTGGCGTCTCCGCTGATCCATTTCATCGCGCCCGAGGAAAACATCAGACGGAATAAAAGCCATCTCAGAAGCCAAAGCATGGCCGTGGAAGGCTGCGCTTCTTCCGAGGACTTTCTCCGGAACCCGAGAGGCGCAAAAAAAATGGCCAGAAATCCTGTTTCCAACAACAAAACATCCCATTGGAATGAAAGGAAATCCCGGCCGATGGAGAAAAAAGACAGGTAAACGCCCCATAGGAGGGCCAGGACAGGCACGGGCGCCAAACCCATGATAAGAAGCAAGGAGAGCGCGATCCCCGCCCCGCACCAAAATCTGAGCAGAAGATCGCTGGCGCCGGCCCAAAAGACACCGGGAAAATAAATAAACGCCGCTGCCCCCAGCTTTTCGTGGACGGTCTCTAAAAATGTCTGCGCGGGAAGAATGCCATTCGAGCCGACGAGTCCCAGTACCTGGGGCCAAAGGGAAAGAAACGCGGCAAGATAGATAACGCCGAGAAAACCGAGAAAAAACCGCCTAACGCGGTTCATTAGAGGCTGCCCAGAATGCCCAGGAAAAATTCTTTGTCCTTCCGGTGCGTCAAAAGCGCCTCCACGTCCTCCGGCTTGACCCAGCGCGCTTCGGGATTGTGCGGATCCACCGGCTCAAGTTTTGTCTCAGACGTTTTGAACAAGAACATGTGGATGGTTTTGAGTTCGGAGACGTCTTCGTCCCGGTCCTTGCCGATCCTATGCCGGCTGTAACTGCCCAATTCCCTGACGAGCTCCAATTGCCGGATGCCGGATTCCTCGGTGATCTCGCGCCGGGCCGCGGCGAGCGCGTCCTCGCCGGGATCAAGATGCCCCTTGGGAAGGGACCAGGACGTGCCGCGCTGGCTCACGACAAGGACTTCGCCGCTGCGGTTCAAGACGACCCCGCCGGCGCTTTCAGTCCGCTTGACAGGCCCGCTCATTCGCCGGCCTCGCGGACGGCCTTTTCGTAACAGGCGTACGTCACTTTATCAAAACAGACGAGGATGATCTTTTGGAGGGTTTGATGGGTCTTCAGGAATTTTACGATCTCATTGACGGCGATCTTGCTGGCGCGCTCCACCGGAAAACCGTAGGCGCCGGTGCTGATGGACGGGAACGCGATCGTCCGGATGAAACATTTCTCGGCGATAGCCAGACAACTGCGGTAACAGGATGCCAAGAGCTCTTCCTCCCCGTGGCCGCCCCCCTTCCAGACGGGGCCGACCGCGTGGATCACCCACTTGGCGCTCAGATTGTGGCCGCTCGTGATCTTCGCCTGGCCGGTCGGGCATCCGCCGAGCTTCCGGCATTCCTCGAAAATCTTGGGGCCCGCCGCACGGTGGATCGCGCCATCCACGCCGCCGCCGCCCAAAAGCGTCGTGTTCGCCGCGTTGACGATGGCGTCCGCCTCCTGCTTCGTGATATCGCCCTGAACGACTTCGATTCTCATATAAAAATATCGGGGCGAGAGGATTTGAACCTCCGACCTCCTGGTCCCGAACCAGGCGCTCTAGCCAAGCTGAGCCACGCCCCGGAAAATTGTTCCTAGATTATAGATGAGAGGACGACCGATGTAAATCTCTTGAAGAGGCTTCTTTTGATCCTTCCTCTTGAAGCGCTTTGTAGATCAGGATCTGCGTCTTTGCCGCCTTCTGGTCCACGATCCACTTCACTCCGAAAAGGAACCCCGCGGCCACGCACTGCACAAAATATCCGGGAAACGCGAACGACAGGGCAAATGAGCCGGCCGCGAGGGCGAGCCACAGCGCGTTCCAGAGCCTTTGGCTTCGAAGCGGCTTCTTGAAAGGGGTGATCGGCTTGCCGCAATGCGGGCACGGGACGCCGGGACGGCCCGGCATGAGCGCCTTGGCTCTCGCCACAAGTGACTCAGGCACGTCCTTCCTCTCTTCAGCCAAATAGTTCTTAATGTGCTTTTCAATGTTGTCCATTTAGACCTCCCACACTACTAGACGACGCAGGGCCCTTTTTTCGTTCAATTTTTTTTAAAATTCCGTAAACCCCTTAGCGGTAAGCTTAGCTTTAAGCTTCTCCTTGGCCCGCCGGATGACCGTCGACACCGTGTCGGCCGGCAATCCGAGCGTCTCCCCCGCCTCCCGGTGCGTCTTTCCGTCAAGGAGGCAGAGCTCGACGCAGGCTCTTTCTTTGGTCGTCAGATCGTCCAGCACCTCGGCCACCGCGTCATTCACTTCCCGGCCATGCGCCGTGCCGGACGGGTCGGCCGGCGCGATCAGGAACTCGTCGGACACTTGCCTTTTCTCAAGCCGCGACAGCATTTTAATTTTATCCAGCGTCTTTCGGCAGGCCATCACACTCAAAAATTTCCGAACGCTTTGCGCGTCGCGGAGCCGCGCGAGCTCGTCTTTGGCCACGAGCCGCTCAAAGAGTTCCTGAAAGATCTCGCCGCAGAGGTCCACCCGCTCGACAAACGGGGTTCCCGCGAGTGTGCGGCGTATCCCCCAGTAGATCAGCCTCGAGAAACGGTCGACGAACGCGTCCCAGGCGTCCTTTCTTCCCGAAAGGCAGGCGCTGATAAGCTCCTGATCGTCTGAAAGCGGGCCGGGCATTTCGAAACTACGTGCCGATCTTTACGTTCTTTAAAATACGCTCGAGCGTCGCCACCGCCGAGAGGATCGCCAGGCGGCTGGTCCGCGGATTTTCTTCCGAGGGAAAATTCTCGGTGCGGGTGTAGAAGGACCCAAAATCCCCCTGGACGTACACTTCGTGGACATTGACGAGCATGTGAGGGGTCGCGATGATGCGCACCTTGGTCCTTTTGGCGCCCAGGCCCACGATGCTCAGCGTCGCGGAGACGTTGATATTTTTGGGAAAGCCTTTGACCGCGGCGGTCGCGTCGCCCTCGAACAGGACTTTTTCCTGTTTCAAATGCTTAAGCCGTATCCCGTGCTTAAGGACATAGGGGGCATCCTCGAAACTCTGCGGAGGCTTGCGGGTCGTGAGGGTCACGCGGTGGATCTTTCCGATGCGGGCGGCCTTCAGGCCGTCGATGCCGACAACGCCCCCGCTCGGGAGGTACAAACAGCAGCGGTGTGTCTGGGCGAGTTTGAAGATCTCGCTCTCTTTACCGAGGATCCCGCCGACGCTCATCACCATGACATCTTTGCCGAGAGAAAGCGCTTTTTTGGTGATCTCGTAAACAGCGTTCTTGGAGGCCGCTTCGATCACGAGGTCGCAGCGATGGATGAGCTGTTCGGACGAGAGGACCTTGGGTTTGGGCCGAAGTTTGGATTGGAGTTTCCGGGCGTGCGCGGGATCAGCGTCCGCGATCGCCTCGAGCGTCACTTCATCCGCGAACCGCTTCTGGCAGGCAAGCGCGAGCTCTTTGCCGATCGTGCCGCAGCCGATGATCCCTACTTTGATCATTTGCGCTTAACGCGATTCCTGTCATCGACAAAAATGACGTTGGGCCGGTGCTTCTTGATCTCTTTGTCAGTCATGAGCGAGTAGGAGATGATAATGACCTTGTCCCCCACCTCCGCCCAGCGCGCCGCTGCTCCGTTCATGCAGATCGTGCCGCTGCCCGCCTGGCCCTCCAGCACGTAGGTCTCCACGCGCGTGCCGTTGTGCAGGTTCACGATCTGCACACGCTCAAAGGGGCAGATATTCGAAGCTTTCAGAAGATTTTTGTCGATGGTGATGGAGCCGGTGTATTTTAAATTGGCCTCCGTCACCGTCGCGCCGTGGATCTTGGATTTCATTAAAACTCTAAGCATGGGTCACACCGTCACAAGCCTGTTATCGATGAGGCGGGTCTTGCCGAAAAATACGGCCAGCGCCAAAAGCACCCGCGAATGAACCTTTAATTTTACCACAGCCTGAAGAGCCTCGGCATCCACAATTTCCGCGTAGTCGACGCGGGTATGAGGGGCGAGCCCCAGGACCTCCCGCATCGCTTTTTTGACTTTCGAGGCGTCCCGCTGCCCGGATCGGACTTGTTCAGCCCCTTCCTGGAGCGCCCGGCTTAAGAAAACGGCCTCCCGCCGTTCGACGGAGGAAAGCAGGACATTCCGCGAGCTCATCGCCAGCCCGTCCGCCTCCCGGACGATCGGGGCCATTCTCACCTTCACCGGAAGATCTAAATCCTTGGCCATCTGCTCCACGACGCGGAACTGCTGGTAGTCCTTCTGGCCGAGATAAATCGCGTCCGGCTGGACAATATTGAGGAGCTTCAGGACCACCGTCGCCACACCGCCGAAATGAATCGGACGCGTGACACCGCAAAGGGGCTGGCTCAGTTTTTTAACGGCCACCGACGTCTGAAAGTCCTCCGGATAGAGTTCTTTGACGAGCGGCGTGAAAAGAAAGTCGACGCGTCCCTCTTTTAAGAGCCGCATGTCGCGCACGAGGTCGCGCGGATACCGCCAAAAATCCTCCTGCGGGCCGAATTGGAGCGGGTTCACAAAAATACTCGCGACCGTGACCCGGTTCTCTTTCCGCGAGGCACGCACGAGCGAGAGATGTCCCTCATGGAGGTAGCCCATCGTCGGGACGAACCCGATCGACCGGCCTTTCCTTTTTAAAAGAGAAAGCGCCTGCCTAAGTTCCTTGGAATTCGTGATTCTTCGCATTTTCGAGTTGGCCCAGGAGCTCCCGGACCGTTTTCTTGAGGCGGGGGTGAACAAAATCCGGCGCGATCTCGGAAAGGGGCTTCAGGACAAACACTCTCGAGGCGAGCCGCGGGTGCGGGATCGTGAGATTTTTGCCATCCACGATCACGACGTCGTCGTAAAAAAGAATATCAAGGTCAAGCGGCCGGGGAGCGTTGGGTTCCCCTTTAGCGCGGCCAAGGCGGCGTTCGATCATTTTGAGCTGGGTCAAAAGGTCAAGAGGCAGAAGATCCGTCTTCAGTTGGAGCGCGCCGTTCAAATATTTCCCCTGAGCGAGGCCCCCCTCCGGTTCTGTTTCGACAAGGACCGAAACGGAGGTCACTTCGATATCCTCGTGTTCCTTGAGGAGCGCGATCCCTTTTTGGATATTCGCTTCCCTGTCGCCTAGATTGGAGCCTGTCCCAAGAAAGACGGTGGCCATCAGAACGCCTTCTTCATGCGAGCGATCGCCTCTCGGATATCCGACTCACCCACCGTGAGCGTGAAGCGCACATATCCCTCGCCCGCCGGGCCGAATCCAACACCGGGCGTCGCGACAATACCTGTCTTTTGAAGCAGTTCTTTGCAGAATTGCGTGGAATTTGTCTGACCTTTTGGAAGCCGCGTAAAAACGTAAAAGGTCGCTTCGTTGGGCTTGACGGGAAATCCGAGGCTTTTCAACCCCGTCACCAAAAGGTCCCGGCGCTTGCGGTAAAGGAGGTTCGTTTTCTTTGAAAAGCCGGCGCTGTTCTTGAGCGCCTCGATGGCGGTCTTCTGGATCGCGGTGAAAACTCCCGAGTCAAGATTCGACTTCACGCGCAGAAGCGCGTTGACGGCCGCCTCCTGCCCCACCGCGAAGCCGATTCTCCAGCCGGTCATGTTGCAGGTCTTGGAAAGCGAATGGAACTCGATCGCGACGTCACGGGCCCCCGGAATTTCAAAAATGCTGAGCGGTTTGTCTTTCCCGAAATACACCTCGCAATACGCAAGGTCGGACGCGATGAGAATTTTATTCTGCGCGGCCCATCGGACCAATTTTTCATAGAACGAACGCGGCGCGACCGCCCCCGTGGGATTGTTGGGATAATTAATAAAAATGAGCTTCGCTTTTCTCAGGACGCCGGCGGGGACGGACTCAAAATCCGGAAGAAAGCCGTTTGACTCCTTGAGCGGCAGAAGATGCGCCTCGCCCCCCGCGAAGAGCGTCCCGCTCTTGTAGGGCGGGTAACAGGGATCGGGCATGAGCGCGACGTCGCCGGGATTGAGGAACGCCAGCGGAAGATGCGCGATGCCTTCCTTGGAGCCGATCAGCGGAAGAATGTTGAGTTCCGGATCAAAAGACGTCCCGAAGCGCGCCTTGATCCATTCGGCCGCGGCCTTGCGGAATTGGGCATTTCCGCGGTCCAGCGGATAATGATGGTTGGCGGGATCCTTAACGGCCTTTTGCATGGCCTTGATGACGAAACCGGGCGTCGGCTGGTCGGGGTCGCCCACGCCAAAATCGATGACCTTCACGCCGCGGCTTTTGGCCTCGCGTTTCGCGCGGTCGATCTCTAAGAAAAGATACGGCGGAAGTTTTTTGAGACGGTCCGACTCCTCAAGAAAAAAACTCATTTCAAAACATCCGCCATCGTGTAAAGCCCCTTGGGCTTTTTCGCGATAAAAAGCGCCGCCACAAGCGCGCCGCGCGCGAAAGCGTCCCGCGACTGGGCGCGGTGCGTCAACTCGATCGTTTCGCCCGGCCCGCTGAAATAAACCGTGTGCTCGCCGACGATGTCCCCCGCGCGGATCACGTGGATACCGATCTCATTCTTCGAGCGTTCGCCGGTCAACCCCTGCCGGCCGTAGCGCGCGACTTTGGCGAGGTCCCATCCTTTTTCCTCGGCGATGATCTCCGCGATCTTTTTGGCGGTCCCGCTGGGCGCGTCCTTTTTCAGGCGGTGATGCGCTTCCACGATTTCAATGTCGTAGCCTGACTTAAGTTTGGCGGCAGCCAACCGGGCGATCTCGAAAAGAAAATTAGCGCCGATGCTCATATTTGGCGAAAAAAGAACGGGGATCTTTTTAGAGGCCTCCTCGATCTTACGAGCGACCTGCGAACCGATGCCGGTCGTGCCGATCACAAGCGCCGTTTTGGCCGCAAGCGCGGCGGCGATGCAACGTTCGGCGCCCTCGGGATTTGAGAAATCGATCAGCACGTCGCAGTCCTTGAGCGACTTGGCGTTGAGCTCCGCCACTTTTACTTTTAAGAGCTCGCTCAAGCCCAGCGCGTAGCCGAGGTCCTTCCCTATGAACTCGCTCTTCGGCTGCTCGAACGCGGCGACTGTTTTGAAATCAGGCGACTTGTAGGCGAGATTCAGGATGCGGCTCCCCATTCTCCCCACCGCGCCGTTCATCGCGATCTTGATCATGACCTCGCCCCTTTCACGGCCAATCCATAGGCCTTCATCGCCTGCACCAGCAATTTCTCATTGTGAGGCTGTATCGGGCAGAGCGGCAAACGCAGTTCATCGCTGCAGAGGCCCATCAGCTTCATCGCCCGTTTGATGGGGATCGGATTCGTCTCAATGAAAACTGCCCGGCAAAGCGGGAACATTTTATAGTGCAATGCCTGCGCCTTTTGGAGGCTTCCCGCGAAGTACGCGCTCACCATCTCGGAAACAGCCTCCGGCACGATGTTCGCGATGACAGAGATCACGCCCTTGGCGCCAAGCGCCATTAGCGGCAGCGTCAGTGAATCATCGCCGGACAGCACCGTGATGTCGCAGAGGGAAAGAATATGCGATGTTTGGTCCATGCTCCCGGTCGCCTCCTTAATACCGACGATCGTCGGGATCTTCGCGAGCCGCGCGACCGTCTCAGGCGTCATCGATACCCCCGCGCGCCCCGGAATATTATAAAGGATGATCGGAATATCAACGGCCTTCGCGACCGCTTGATAATGCCGGAAAAGCCCTTCCTGTGTGGGCTTGTTGTAATAAGGGATCACCATCAGCGCAGCATCGGCGCCCGCTTTTTTGGCGAAACGCGTCAGCTCAATGGCTTCGTCGGTGCTGTTGGAGCCTGTCCCCGCGATGACAGGGACCTCCCCCGCCGCCGCGTCAATGACGATCTCGATCACACGCTCATGCTCTTTGAAAGAAAGCGTCGGCGACTCCCCGGTGGTCCCAACCGGCACGATGCCGTCGGTACCGGACTTGATCTGGTGACGAACAAGCTTTACCAGCGTTTTCTCATCGAGCTTCCCGTTCTTGAACGGCGTCACGAGCGCTACCATCGATCCATGAAATTTCATAAGCCCACTCTCCCTTCGAAGTTTGTTTCTACGCTGCCCTCAAGATAAACATCGGAAAAGGATGTTCCGTTCTTTGAAAAATAAATTTTTAAAACGTCCCCGCCGTGCGTGTGGACCGATACGGGCGACCGAAGGCCTTTTAATCGCGACGCGATCAGCGCCCCAGCCACGGACCCCGTCCCGCAGGCCAGCGTCTCATCCTCCACGCCCCTCTCATAGGTCCGGATATCAATGGCGCCGGCGGATCTCACTGAAATAAAATCTACGTTCGTGCCGCGCGGCGCGAAATGCCGGTGCGTCCGGATCGAGCGGCCGAGCGCACTGACCGGGCACTTCTGCACGGAATCCACGATCTTCACCGCATGCGGAACGCCGGTATCGATGAAACTCAAGTTCTCTTTGCGGCCACCGACCGCGAGTTTGAAATTCATGCGAAGGCCCTTCGGGTCCACCATCCGGGCCTTAACAGACTTGCCCCGTACCTGGGCGTGAATAATTCCGGCGAGCGTCTCGACGGAAAGCTTCTTTCCGGTGATGCCCTTGTCGGCGGCGAATTTCGCCAGGCAGCGGATGCCGTTGCCGCACATTTCCGCCTCGCTTCCATCGGAATTGAGGATACGCATCCGCACGCCCGCCTTTTTGGAGCGCTCGACGAGAATAAGCCCGTCGGCACCGATCGAACGCTTGCGGTCGCATAAGCGCCTCGCGAAGTGCCCGATGCTTCCTTTCAAAATGCCCGACCGGTTGTCCGCGAGAATAAAATCGTTCCCCGCCCCAGCCATTTTAGTGAAATTCAAAACCTTTGCCATCGGCCCTTCCTTAGACGACTTCTTTGACGATACGCTCGTTGCGGATGAGGTCCGCGCGGGTCTCGCGGCGCCTGGCCACAAAAAACCGGCTCCCCTTCACCACCACCTCAGGCACGCGGGGCCTTGAATTGTAGTTCGATGACATGACAAATCCGTAAGCGCCGCTCGACATCACGGCCAACAGGTCCCCTACCTCGGCGGCGGGGATCTTTCGGTTTTTCGCCAGGAAATCGCCGCTCTCGCAGACAGGCCCGACGACGTCCACCGTTTCCGCCGCGCGTCCATTCGTCCGCGTGACGGGGATGATCTCGTGATAGGCGCCGTAAAGGGATGGGCGGATGAGGTCGTTCATGCCGGCGTCCACAATGAGGAACGATTTCGCCGGGCTCTTCTTTCTATAAATGACCTTCGTGACAAGGATGCCGCTGTTGCCGGAAATAAACCGGCCCGGCTCCAGAATGATCTTGAGGTCCTTGCCGAGACGCCTTCCTTTAAAGAGAGGCAGCACCGCCTGCGCGAATTCCTTCGCCGTCTGCGGCTTTTCTTTGGAATAAATAATGCCGAGCCCCCCGCCGATATTGAGATACTCGACCGGGTTGGCCGCTGAGCGGACCTGGTCGACAAATTCAAGCGCGCGCTTGATCGCTTTGACAAAGGGCTTTGAGTCGGTGATCTGCGACCCGATATGGATGTGTACGCCGGCGAACTTCAAAAAAGGATACCGGTAGGAATCCATGAAAAGCCGGTATGCGGTGTCCCGGTCCAGACCGAACTTGTTCTCCTTCGTCCCCGTCGTGATGTAGTGGTGCGTGTCGGGCGCGACATCGGGGTTGAGGCGCAGAGCGACCCTCTGCCGTGTCTTGAGTTTCTGCGCGGCGCGGTTGATCACATCGAGCTCCTGGACCGTCTCCACGTTGAACATCAGGATCCCGGAACGGATGGCCTCCTCGATCTCGGTCTGCGTTTTACCGACGGATGCGAAAACGATCTTGCGCGGGTCCACGCCGACTTTTTTCGCGCGGAAGAGCTCCCCGCCCGACACGATGTCGAGCCCCGAACCTTTCCCGACAAGGGCTTTCAGCACCGTCAGGTTTGAATTGGCCTTCATGGAAAAGCAGATGAGCGGATCAGCCGCCTTGAACGCGTCTTTGAGCTTCAGGAAGTGATCCAGGAACGTCCCGATGCTGTAAAGATAGAACGGCGTCCCGACGGCCGCCGCGATCTTCGCCACCGGCGCGTCCTCGCAATAAAAATTATTTCCTCTGTATTCAAAGCGATGCATTTTTAAGTTTCTTTTTCCATGCGGCGATCTGTTTCCGGATCTCGGCCGGGTGCGTGCTCCCGGTCGTCCGTTTCATTCTCACGGAATGTCCCGCGTCGAACAGGTCATAAAAACCGCCGTCCGCTTTCGGCGCAAATGTCCTCAAAAGATCCAGCCCTATCTTCGAGAGGGGCAGGCCTTTTTCTTCGGCAAAACTCACGATCCGCCCCACCTGGTCGTGCGCGGTTTTGAACGGAACGCCTTTTTTGACAAGGTAATCCGCGATATCCGTCGCGTAGAGCGACTCGTCGCTGAGAAGCTTCTTCGCTTCCCGTTCGCTCACTTTAAGCGTCCTGAACACCTTGATGAAGATCCCGAGGATCTCCTCAGCGGTCTCGATCGAGTCAAAGAGGAATTTTTTGTCCCATTGCAGATCCCGGTTGTAGGAGGTCGGCAGTCCCTTGACCGTTGTCAGCGTTCCGATGAAATTGCCGAAGAAAACTCCCGCCGCCCCCCTGACAAGCTCAAGGAAGTCCGCGTTCTTCTTCTGCGGCATCATCGAAGAACCCGTGCAAAAGGCCTCGTCTATTTGAATGAGTTTCGAGCCCCGAAGCTGCGCGATGAGCAGATCCTCCGCCACCCGTGAGAGGCTCGTGCCCAATAAAAGGACTGAGGACACCAGATTCACGATATAATCGCGCTCACCCGAAACATCGTAGCTGTTGTTCGTCACGCGTGAAAGACCCAGTTCCCTCGCGATCATTTTCTGGTCGAGCGGAAACGTCACGCCTGCGAG
>CAZBAY010000230.1:0-6309 GCA_964489945.1 uncultured Planctomycetia bacterium | reverse complement strand
CCTCCGCCCTTTCCTTTACCTCAGGGCTCAGCTTGAGTTCCGGGGATTCCTTTAAGCTTTCCTCGATCAGATCAATGACCCAAACGCCCCTTGACTTGTCCTTCCCCATCAAGTGCAGCCACTTTTCAATGCCCAGAACCGCGAAATCCAACGGATGCCGAAAGACCCATTCCCACATTTTTTGGCTGGCCAGCTTTTGAGTGGTTTTCAGGTCCCCGGCTTGCATGGCGTCATTAAGCTCCTGCGAATACCCCGGTTCGCCCTTCCTGGGGTTGCGATGCTGATCGTAGCGCTCCGTTGTCACGCGAGACATCGGGTTATTGCCGAAATAAAGCCAATGGTTTGTGGCGGTATACGGAATGGCGGTGCCAAATTCACGTTGATTTCTTATCATCCATGGAACCGTCATCAGCTGGCCTATCGCAAAAAGAGCCAAAACCGTAAGAACGATCTTCTTCCAATCGTAACGCAGGCGAAAATAGAGAAGCCCCACCACCAGCGGCATAAAGATCGTATGAGTCCGCGTCATGGTCGCGTATCCAAAGATGAGCCCAACCCAAAGTACGGCGAAAGGGACCGGCTTTCCTTTAATTTCTTTAAACAGAAAATAGATCCCAAAAAGCCAAAGAGGCACAAAAAGATGCTCATCTATCGTTAAGCTCGTGCTGTAGATCGACAGAGGATAAATGGCGTACAAAAAAGAGGCCAAGAGAGCGACGGCCTTATCGAACATTTGAGCGGCCAGGGCGTATATCAAAATGGCCGTGAAAACGAAAAGAGTTATCTGTAAAACATGAGCAACGCGGGCCGTCGGCTCAAAGATCTTATAAAAGACCCCCAAAAGCATCGGATAGCCGATCGGACGGTCCACCAATGCCTTCCCATTCACGTCGCGAAACCAGATCCCTTTAGTCAACTCGATCGCGAAGACATTGATCTTGTCATACTCGGTGAAAGTGCGGAGTTGTTTTCCGTGAGGATTCCATTGGACAGCGGGTGTGTGGCGGCAAAAATCGACCCATCCGATCCGAAGCAAGACCCCGGCCAGGCATATCAGAAAAAGAAGAGTGGCCTGCTTTTTTCGATCATTTTTTTCTGACAACTGCAGCTGCTTTTTACGCAAAAAAACACCCAGCGGCGTAAATTGATTCAGCAGAAAGCAAATAATGAACAAAGCCAAAACAAGCCAGCTAAGCCTGTTCAGTTTAAAATATTCGGCCAGATGGGGCCAGATCCGCGCTGAATCATCCATGACTCATCTTCTCATAGGCAGGTGCCTGCCTCAATTTCTTTTTGCGTGAGTCCCCTTCACTTCCGTATCATTTCTCAATAGGTATAAAGGCTCTTGATCTTCCTTATTATAAATACGCCCCAAAGGTGAAAATTGAATGAAGCCGCTCAAAGCAAGGCCCAGCATCTTTCTCAACGAATATTTTGTCTTGCCCGCAAACCGCGCCTCCCGATGAATGGGAACCCCTGCCTGCTTATACCCCAGCCAGGCGATCAGGCCCCGCAGGTAAAGATTCTTTCTCTTTACCTCCTTCACCTTATCGGCGACGCGCCGGGAGATGAGCCGAAAATCCCCCGCATCGACCGGAAGATCTACCCCCGAAACAGCGCGTAAGAGCCGGTAAAAAAGAAACGCCGTCCATTTCTTGAAGAAGGTCTCCCCTTCCCGCTTCACCCTGAATGCGTAGACCACGTCGAAACCCTCGTTCCATTTTTTTACAAATTCAGGGATGATCTCAGGGGGGTCCTGCAGATCCGCGTCGATGCTGATCACGGCTTGACCCGCCGCATGGTCGATCCCCGCCTTCAAAGCGAGCTGATGGCCGAAATTCCCTGTGAAACGAAGCACGCGCACCAACGGGTCTTTTTCACTGAAGCCCCCAAGGATCTCCGGAGAAGAATCAGTAGAGCCGTCGTCCACAAAGATAACCTCGTAAGATAGGCCCAGGCCCTTTAAGACCCTCGTCACGCGATCGTAGAATTCCTGCAGACACTCCGCTTCATTGTAAACGGGGGCTATCACCGAAATAACGGGCTCAGGCACGCGAGGCTCCTTTTTCGCGAAAGTCGTAGATGAAGATCGAGTGCCCGATAACTTTGGAGGCAGAAAACTCATTTGTCCACCGCACCTTGTCTATACGGTGGGCGGAGATAGCGTAAACCGCATCCCCGGGCTTTTCCCATTCTTCCGGGGTCAATTCACGATGGGATATTCCATAATAGTCGGGGCTGGCCGGCCAGGGGTAAAAAAGCGCCACCTCAGGACTGCCATGTTCCTTCACCCACCCGGCAAGGCCTTTCAAGTCTTGCCCCCAGTCAAGATTGGAATCCCGCAGGTATTTGTAACCACTGCGCGGGCCGCCTATGAATTCATTGAAGTAAGCAAAATAATCGGGAAAAATAACGAGGGCCTCGGCCGCATGCCACAAAAAAAGCGCGGCTACGAAACAACGAAGGGCCTTGCCCCTGTTCCAAAGAGTGGCCGCCATCCCCCCGCCCAGTATGAAGAGCAGAGGGTAGATAGGGAGAAAATAACGAATGCCGGCCTGGGCTTTGTCCCTGAGTGTTAGAACAAAGAAAAAAATTATGGGCGTAAGCAAAACAAGAGCCGTTATTTTATCAAGTCCCAATTTTCTGATAAAAAGGAGTGAAATAAGCGCGATCAAAATGAACGGGATCGTATTTTTGATCAAGAAGGCGACAAAATAATAGTACCACCAGCCATCCCGTGACCATTGCCCCATCAAAAATGCGTTGGTCCCTTGGGCGCGCGTATAGCTCATGCTGACGATCGCGGAGGAGAAAGTGGAGAGCGGCACCGGGACTTCCTTCGCGAACCGGACCAGGGCCTCTCCGCCTATCCGGCGGTAGACCGCCTCCTTTTTAAGAGGATCGGGGGTGTTCTTGAGCAAAGGTTTCAGTTCAAAAAAATAACCCGCCCAGACCGTAAAGAGCATCACACACAGAAACGCCGCCGTTCTAACCGGAGCGACGCTTTTTGCCTTGCCGGAAAGAAGTCCGATGATGAGGAGGAGTGGAAGCAATAAGATCGCGCTGAACTTCGATAAAAAGGCGAGGCCTGCCAGCACCCCCGTCACACCCAGCTTGCTAAAACTTGGAGCGCGGAGATAGGCCCAAAAGCTGAAGAGCGTCAAAAAAAAGAAGAGCGCCACGGCCAGATCCGCCGTGGCAAGCCCGGAGTGGGCGATAATATCCGGACAAAAGGCATACAGAGAAAGCGCGGCGAACCCTGCCCAGTCCCCAAAAAGCTTTCGCCCCCACAAAAAAACGAAGAAGCCGAATATCACCGACAAAACAACAATAGGAACGCGCGCCCAAAAAATAAGCCGGTCGGCGTCCTTGTTATAAACGTAAAAGAACTGCCGGGCAAACTCGGGGCTATTCCCCTCTTTCCAGGACGGGTGATCCAGCGGCGCCTTGGCGCCTAAGAAAACGAGGGGAAACCCGGCAAGCATGCGCGGCAAGGGCGGCGAGGCAGGGTTCATCCTGAAATCCCCGGTCACAACGTAGGAATAGCCGCTTGCCACATGATGGGCCAACTCATCCGCCGTGGGCGACTTCGTCCGCATCGAAAGTACCGCCTGGCCCGCCAAAAAGGTCAGCAAAAGCCCCGCAACCGGATAAACAAACTTTCCTTTGAGCCCTTTTCTCAATTTCGCCTCCTAAGCAAAAAGGCTTTTCATTTCCTCAAGCTTGGCTTGAAAAACCGGCAGGACCGGACAGGAAGGATAACGCCGCTTGATAACGTCATGGATATTTTTGTAATTCAAATATTTCGGCCGGATCTTTCCGCTGAACGATCTGAAAAAATCCTTTCCCGAAGAGCGGTATCCTTCAAGTAAGGAGGCGGCATTATCGGCTTTATCGGCGCAACAAACGCAAAGCGCGGAACGCGAAGCCTTTTGTAATCCGGCAAGATAATTTTTCTTCCGTGCTTTCCAGGGGGCCGTTTTGTCTTTGTCGGTTACCTCACACACAATTTTGGCGACCTTCTTTCCGGCCACTTTTTCGATCTCCTCCACCTCGCACCCCGTGTCTTCCAAAACATCATGCAGCAGAGCCGCCGCGACGATCTCTTGGCCGCAACCGGCATTTTTGAGCATACGCGCGACGGAGACGGGATGCACAATATAAGGCAGGCCGCCCTTTCGCTCCTGCCCCCGGTGGTGATAAGCGGCCAGGTGAAACGCCTTGGTCAGCGCCGGATCCCTTGGAAAGGGATTCTCCGGCAATAAAAGCTCCCGCGAATTGAGAAAATGCAGGACTTCTCTCACGCACTCATTCATATTCATCCGGTCCGTATGGACGGTCACCTCCGGGCTCAAGGGTTTCTCGTAGGGGTCCGACACACCGGTGAAGTCAGCGATCTTGCCCTGCCGGGCCAGCTTATACATCCCCTTTACGTCCCTTTTTTCGCAGACCTCAAGGGGACAATTGACAAAAACTTCAATGAAGGAGCCTATCTGCTTACGGGCGCTTTCGCGCATTTGGCTGTACGGGGAGACAAAAGACACCAGTGTCGCGACGCCGTTCTTTGTCAGGAGGCTCGCCACGAACGCCGCCCGCTCAATGTTGGTCTTCCGGTGCTCTTTGGAGAACCCCAGATCACTCGATAAATTTTTCCTGATCACGTCGCCGTCGAGATGCTCCACCGAGTGGCCGATCGCTGAAAGGCGCCTCTTCACCTCTTCGGCAAGCGACGTCTTGCCGGAACAGGGAAGGCCCGTGAACCACAATGTAAAACCTTTTTGGCTATGATTCATAAGATCCTCATTTTAAGCTTCCTTGGCCTTCCTGCCGAAATATAGACAGACCAAGGCAAAATAGCCGGCAATGGTTTTGAGAGGTTTGTTCTTGCTGGGGCTGGGCTTAAGGTCGTAATTTAATGTGAAAGGGACTTCCGCGATGCGGCAACCCAGCATCCGGAATTTGATCAGGATCTCAGGAGTAACGACAAAGCCCATGTGAGGGAGCTGAACAAATTTGTTTCCAAAAACTTGCAGCGCTTTTTTAAGCGCGGAAGCGCGGCAAACGCGATAGCCGCAGCTGTATTCCTGGACCCCCTTGATCGGGAAAAAAACCTTGAGAAACAGTCCCGCTCCCCGGCTCAAGATACTTTTTACGATCGAGAGCCCCTTCTCTCCCCCGCCTTTTTGATAACGCGACAAGATCACAAGATCGTACCCTTCTTTTATCTTTCTCAGCGCCTCATGGACGTACTTGGGATCGTGGGTGTCATCGCAATCGAGCGTGACGATGAGATCTTCGGGAAGCGAACTTTTAGCGGCATGCTCAAGGCCGTCGATCATGGTCTGGCCCAAGCCCAGATTAACGGGGTGCTGCAACAGCTCGAGAGGATATCGTTTGGCGAGGTCTCTGGCGACTTGCGCGGTGGTATCCTGACTTCCGTCATCGACGACGATCACGCGGTACGGCTCTCCTGTTTTTTTGAATTCGTCATCGAATTTCTTGACGACCCGGGAAAGCGCTATCTCTTCGTTATAGGCTGGCAGAAAAATAATGATCAATGGGCGCCTCCAAAAGCAACGGCTTTACCGGCAGTCTCACGGATGGGCTGTCCCCTCAGGCCTCTCCTTTTGTTGATCCACAACGCAATAAAATAAATAGCCGCCGCCAGGACCAGCAAATAATTTATTCTTTTAAAATAAGAAAATAAGCCGGCAAACGAGTATAGGGTTATCAAAAAATTAGGCATCGGCCATTCCGCCAAAATAAGCCATGGCAAGCCCCACATCAAATAGTGAAAACCGAACGGGAACATGATCGTCGCATAAAAAAATAGATACACGAGGCTGATCAGCCGGAAGGATCGCCGCCATGGCAGATCACCCCTTTTGCAGAAAGCCAATAACACGCAGAAATAAAAAATAAGATAGGACGCCGTGACGAAAACCTTAACAGCCTGAGGTGTGATATTCAGATGAACCGCCTGGAGCGCCTGGTGGACCAAATAGGGAATAGTATTGGTGTAAAATAGGCCGCTCATTTTTAGGGGAACTTTAAAGGTGTCCCAGCCCGTCCAAACGGGAGCGAACAAGACCGCCATGAAGGCAAGATTGATAAAGGCCTGCTTGAGGACGAATATCCAGGGAAAGGCTTTCCGGCCCTCCCATTCCCTTTTAACAGAAACGATCACGAGGATCGGCAATAGAATAATGACCGTGTATTTGGTCAGAAAAGCGCATGACCAAAGCAAAAAGGTGAGGGTGGGACGCTTGGCAAACAGAAAATAAACCGACATGACCGTGAAACAAAGCA
>CAZBAY010000229.1:0-8814 GCA_964489945.1 uncultured Planctomycetia bacterium | reverse complement strand
CCGCCGCCATAGCCTTGATAGGCGACCGTCGCGTCGAGCCAGCGGTCACACAGAACCATCTTGCCTTGTTTCAATTTGGGCTTGATAACCTCTTCAACAAGCTGAGCCCGTGAACCCATGTAGAGCAGCGTTTCGACAAGCGGGGTCATTTCCCGGTTCCGGTGATCGAGCAATATTTTCCGAATGCCGTCGCTCACCTTCGTTCCCCCCGGCTCCCGCGTCAGGAAAACGGAATACCCCCTCTTTTTCAAATACGCGCCCAAAAGTTTTATCTGAGTGGATTTGCCGCTCCCCTCATTGCCTTCCAACGTGATCAGGATCCCTTTCTTCACATTCGCCTCCAGGTCGTGCGGTCTGCCCAGTCCGTCAGCGCGATCCCTTCCCTGGATAGCTGGTCACGAATGTCGTCCGCTGCTTTGAAATCCTTCTTCTTCCGGGCTTCGTTCCTTTTCAAAACCTCCGAATCAACTCTACGGGAAAGATCTGTTTCAGGAAACTCAAGCTCCTGCCTGGGGAATAAACCCAGGATCCGATGGCCCCATTTTCTTAATTGCGCGCCAACTGCCAGCCGGAATTCGGCATCCTTGCTCTTCCAGGCCTCGTCGACCATTCGGTGCATCACGGCAAGCACCTGCGGCGTGTTGAAATCATCGTCCATCGCGGCCCGGAGACCGTTCTCAAATTTTTCCGCCTTGTCCGTCAACGCGCTTTCGACGACGCCGATCTGTTTCAGCTCTTCAAAAAAGAAATAAAAGCGCTCACGGATGGCCATTGCCTGCGCCATTTTCTCCTCATTGAAATCAAGCGGCGCCGTGTAATGCGTGCTCAGAAAAAGAACCTTGAGTTCCTGAATGGCCTCGACGCGCCTGACGTTGAATCCCGGCAAATCCTTCAGTGTCACAAAATTGCGCAGCGACTTCGCCATCTTGTGGCCGCCCGTCGTGATCAGTCCGTGATGGACCCAAAATTTGGCGAACGTTTTGCCTGTCGCGCACTCGGACTGCGCGATCTCGTTCTCATGATGCGGGAAAATAAGATCGAGCCCGCCGCCGTGGATGTCGAAGCTCTCTCCCAGATACTTCATGCTCATCGCGGAACATTCGATATGCCAGCCGGGACGCCCATCCCCCCAGGGGCTCGGCCAGCTCGGCTCGCCTTCTTTAGCTTTTTTCCAGAGCACAAAGTCGAGCGAATTTTTTTTCTTTTCATTGGGGTCGATGCGCACGCCTTCCAGCATCGCGTCTTTTTTCTGGTGCGAAAGCCTTCCGTAGCCGGCAAAGCAATTCACGTCAAAGTAAACGTCTCCGTCACTTGGATAGGCGCATTCTTTGCCGATCAGCGTTTGAATAAGCCCGATCATGTCCTCAATGTGTTCGGAGGCCTTCGGATCGAGGATCTTCCTTTTCTCTTCCGGCAATTCCCTGTCCGGCCGCTCAATACCCAGCTCCTGCAACGCACCCAGATAATCCTGGTAATACTTCTGAGAAACCTTTTTCGTTCCCGCATTGAGGTCCGCCGTATCCGACTGCCGGGCCTTTTCAATGATCTTATCGTCCACATCGGTGACGTTCCGGACGAATTTGACCCGGTAACCCGAATACTCAAAATACCGCCGCATCACCTCGAACACATAGGCCGACCGGAGGTGGCCGATATGCGGCTCGTCGTACACCGTGGGGCCGCAGACGTACATCTTCACGACCCCCGCCTCAATTGGCGTAAATGCTTCTTTTTTCTTGCTTAACGAGTTATATATCTTCAATGGCATCAGATTATTAAAGCAAAAGACGGGGATTTAAGCTAGGAGATATGAGGACTTACTTTTTGTGCCGTTTTTCGTGCTCGGAGATGCCGTGGTCTTTCAGCTCGTGCTCGATCTTGTCGATCTCGTGCTGGAGTTTTTCGAGAGCCTGCGCGAGAGGGTCAGGCAGGTTCGTGTGGTCGAGGTTGATGCCAGGGACCTTCTTTCCTTCTCGGCTCGTGATGCGCCCCGGCACGCCGACGACGGTCGAATTGGAGGGCACATCCCGTACAACAACGGCGTTGGCGCCCACGGTGACGTTGTCCCCGATACGGATATTTCCCAAAATTTTCGCGCCCGCTCCGACAACGACGCCGTTCCCGAGGGTCGGATGGCGCTTCCCTTTCTCTTTTCCGGTCCCGCCCAGCGTCACACCCTGGAAAAGCGTGACGTTATCGCCGATCTCCGCGGTCTCTCCGATGACAACCCCCATCCCGTGATCGATAAAAAAAGCCCTGCCGATCTTCGCGCCGGCGTGGATCTCGATGCCGGTGAGCCAGCGGCCAAACTGGGAGATGAGACGCGCGGGAAGCGGGAATTTATGCCCATGGAACCAGCGCGCGACGCGGTGATAAAAAAGGGCGTGGAGACCCGGATAGGTCAGAATGACCGCAAGCGCGCTTGTCGCGGCAGGATCGCGCTCGATGGCGGCCTGGATCTCGTCCTTGAAAAAAAGACGGTACACGAATACCTTGAACGCCAAAAGCGCAAAAATGATGACCAATAAATATTGTAAAATTTCCATGCTCATCCTTTCAAACTTGCGACCGCGAAGCACTCGATCGCCTGCCCTTTTCCGACGGGGCCAAGCTTTTCACTGGTTTTCGCCTTCACGCCGACCTGAGTTGTCTTGAGGCCAAACGCGGCGGCGATATTGCGGCGCATCCGGTCTTTGTACGCGGAAAGCGTGGGCTTCTCGGCGATGACCGTGGCGTCCACGTTGACTATACTGAACTTCTTTGCTTTTAGAAGCTCGCGGACTTTTTTCACGAAGAGCAAGCTGTTGGCGCCGCGGTGTTTGGGGTCCGTGTCCCTGAAATACTCCCCCAGGTCCGCCTCCCCCATCGCGCCCAACACAGCGTCGCAGAGGGCGTGCAGCAACACATCCCCATCCGAGTGGCCCAAAAGACCCTTGGGATACGGGATATGGACGCCGCCCAGCATCAGCTTGCGCCCCTTTTGCAGCTTGTGAATATCATAACCGATTCCGACTCTCATTTCAAAATCCTCTTATCTCGCGGCGCCTGTCACGGCGTTCCTCTCTCGGCGGCTTGGACCACTACGAAATGTGATCAACGCAACGATTGGACGCCGCCTGCGAGAGGAAAGCCGTGCCCTCGCCGCAAGGGTCATCGATTCCGCAGGTAAAATTTACACAACTCCAAATCGTCTTGCGTCGTAATCTTGAGGTTGCGGGGGTCACCGGGGATCACACTTACCTTCACCTGCGAACCGTCAAAGAGCGCGGCTTCGTCCGTTGCCGCGAGAGCCTTTCGGCCCAACTGTTGATACCTTTCAAGCAAAAGACGTTTCCGGAAGACCTGCGGGGTCTGCACGAGGACAAGCGACTCTCTGTCCTCCGTTCCCAGCGCGATCCCTGTTCTCGGATCGATGCGCCTCACTGTAGCGGTGGCGGGCAACGCGCAGATCGCCGCGCCGGTCCTTCGGGCGCTTTTGAGGAGGCGCCTCACGAGATCCCGGCTCACGAAGGGGCGCGCGGCGTCGTGGATCAAGACCCACTCACACTCACTTGAAAGAGAAAGAACCGCGTTCCGCACCGACTCCGCGCGAGTCCGGCCGCCGGGCACGACGCGCGCGCCGTCCAGGCGGTAACGGGCCAAAAGCCGGCGCACACTTTTTAGCTGAGAAGACGCCGCCGCCACGATCATTTCCTCAAAAGAAAACGACCGCTTCAGATTCTTCAGCGTGTGAATGAGGAGCGGTTTTCCGAGAAGCGGGACAAAAGCTTTGGGCTGTTTCGCCTTAAGCCGCCGGCCATGGCCCGCGGCGGGGACAATAACGGCTATTTTCAATGGTGCTTTTCAGACTCAAGCTTCGCGAATATCATCCGTCCGGCGGAGGTCTGCAGCACCGAGGACACGACCACTTTTTGCGAATTGCCCAGAAAACGGCGGGCATTATCGACGACGACCATCGTCCCGTCGTCAAGATACGCCACGGCCTGATTGTGCTCCTTGCCCTCTTTGACGAGCCGCACTTCCATCAATTCGCCGGGCAGGACCACCGGGCGGAGCGCGTTGGAGAGCTCATTGATGTTGAGGACCGTGACACCCTGGAGTTCCGCGACCTTGTTCAGATTAAAATCATTCGTGAGCGCTTTTCCCCCCAGGAGCTTCGAGAGTTTTACGATCTTTTCATCCACCGAGCTGATCTCGGGGAAATCCTCCTCCTGGATCTTGACGCTGACGTTCGGGTTTTTTGTCAATTTGTTCAGAATGTCGAGGCCGCGCCGGCCGCGGTTGCGCTTCAGCGCGTCGGCCGAGTCGGCGACCTGTTGAAGCTCTTTCAGGACAAAACGCGGGATCACAAAGCGTCCCTCGAGGAATTTCGTCTGGCAGATATCGAGGATCCTCCCGTCAATGATGACGCTCGTATCGATAATGTAGATCGTATCCTTCTGGTCCTGGCGGACGAACTTCACGTATGGAATGATCAGATTGAACTCGTCGCGGCCGCGTATCGAAAGGATCATCCCCAGGTAACAGAGAACGAGGACCAGCACGAGTTTTATCATCGACGCGACACTGCGGTCGAGATCCGGAATAAGGTCGATCGCGCCGGTGAGAAGTTTTGATACGATGAGCGCCAGAAGAAGGCCGAAGACCGCCGCGGATAGGCCTCTCATCGACACTTTCCCCAGCACCGTTTCGATCCAGACAAGAAAGACCGCTATCCCCGCGCCGATGCCTGCGCCCGCCAACCCCCACGCGCTGCCGTAGCCCTGGAACGCGCTGCCCAGCTGAAATCCCACCGTCGTCGCGACGAGTATGAATAGAACGCGTATAAATCCGAATGTCATGACGGGATCAGCCTCTCTTGAGAAGTTTCCACGGATTGGCCTTGATATCCTTCACAAAAGCCTCGAGGTCCTTGGCGAGTGTATCGTCCTTGAGAAGCCGCCCGACGCTTCCCTCTCCGTCCCGCAGGCGCCCCAGCACGATCTTCGCCGACCGCGCCGCGTCTTTCAGGTCGTCCGATGCTCCGACAAGGTTCCGGGCGACGATCTCAGCATGCCCGAACGTTTTTTCCGATTTGCCGAACGTCCCTTTGACCGATGACTGAAATTCCGGGTCCGACACGACCTTGTCGATGCTCTCCACGGCCTTTTCGATCTTTCCGATGAGCCGGGTCCCGGACTCTTGCAGACTTCCGCCACCGGCCCCCTCTTCACCGGCCAGCGTGCCTCCCTCCGTCAACGCTTTCGCGCCCGACGTGCCGGGGTTGATCGAAACATATTTTTCCCCGAAAACGCCCAGCGTGGCGATACCCGGCCGCGCGTCCTCTTCGATGAAAACGCCCTCGTCGATGCGGGCGCTCATCTCGACTTGCGGAACACCCTCCGTGTTCTTGACGATCGTGAGGCTCGTCACCTCGCCCACGTTGACGCCGGAGACATGCACTTCCGCGCCCTTATCGAGCCCCGCCGCGGAGCGAAACACGAGGCGGATGTGATAGCCCGGCTTGAGATAAAAATCCCCCGCCCGGAAGACCAAAAAGCTGAGAGCGGCCAGTCCCGCGAAAACAAAAATACCGACCTTAAGCTCGAGATTTCCTTTCATCCCTTCCGTCCTTTCATCATGAGAGTAGTTTACTGTCCAAAACTTTTAAAGGCAATATCTGTCATGGGCCCGATCGCCGAACCCGTGATGAATTGGCGCACGACCGGGTGATCGGAGCCGCGGATCTCATCGGGCTTTCCGCTCTGAATGATCTGCCCCTGGTACAGCATCGCGATCCGCGACGCGATCTTGTAAGCGCTCACCATGTCATGCGTCACGACGATCGACGTCACATTGAGCTTATTCTTCATTTCAATGATCAGGTCGTTGATCGCGTCCGCCATGATGGGATCCAGCCCCGTCGTCGGCTCGTCGTAGAGCACGATCTCCGGCCGGTTGCAGATGGCCCGGGCGAACGCCACCCGTTTTTTCATGCCGCCCGAGAGCTCGGCGGGCCGGAGGTCCTGGATGCCTTTCAAGCCGACAAGCTCCAGTGACTCTTCGACCCGTTCATTGATCGCCTTGCGGCTGAGCCGGGTATGCTCCAGCAGCGCGAAGCCGACGTTCTCCCCCACTGACAACGAATCAAAGAGCGCCGAACCCTGAAAGACCATCCCGAAACGCAGCCGCACCAGATTGAGCTCCTTGGCCGAAACATTGACGATGCTTTTGCCGTCCACAAGGAGGTCCCCTTGGTCGGGCTTCAGGATGCCGATGACATGCTTCAAAAAAACGCTTTTGCCGCAGCCCGAGCGGCCGATGACGACGACCGTTTCGCCCTTTTCGATCCTGAGGTTCATCTGGTTGAGAACCAGACGCCCGTTAAACGTTCTTGTAAGGTCTTTGGCTTCGATCATGCGTCACGTGATGAAATAAAAGATCATCGTGGACAAAGCATCGGCGGCGATGATCAAAATAAAGGACATCACGACCGCCCGGGTCGTCGCATTTCCCACGCCCTCGGCGCCCCCTTCGACCCGCATGCCCTCATAACAGGAAATAATGCAAATGATGGCGGCAAAAATGACCGTCTTGAAAAGTCCGGTAAAAATATCCTTGAGCACCAGCGGATCGAACGTCATTTTAAGGTAGAGGGCGTGCGTCAGGCCAAGTTTCTGGGTCGAGACGAAATACCCTCCGAGGATCCCCAGGCAGTCCGCGTAAATGGTGAGGAGCGGAAGCATCACGAAAAGCGCGATAAACCGCGGCGTCACGAGGTACTTGACCGGATTCGTCGCGAGCGTTTCCAGCGCGTCGATCTGCTCGGTGACCTTCATGCTGCCCAATTCCGCCGCGATGGACGCGCCGACGCGCCCCGCCACGACAAGCGCGGTCAGGACCGGGCCGATCTCACGCGTCATCGAGATCGAGACGAGGCTCGGGATGTACATTTCGGCGCCGACCCGCTTCATCTGATAGGCGCTCTGGAACGCCAGCACGACCCCGATAAAAAAGCTCGTCAGGCTGGCGATCGGCAGCGAATTCACACCGATCTTCACCATCTGCTGGACAAGGAGACGCCAGTTGAGCGGCGGCACCGCGATCCAGAAAAGCGTCTGGATAAATAGAATGAAAGTGCCGCCCGCGTAAAGGCACCCGCGGAGCGCGGTGTCCCCCATCGCCGTGAAAAGGGTTTTCATCGCTAAAACCTCAACTTCCTTTCAACCCCGAAATATTCCTCATCCTCGCGGAACTCAAGGCGCAGAAAATCCTTCGCGCGGAACTGATACGCGACACCCACTTCCGTCTGGCGCGAGTCCTCGTCGCCCATCACCCCCTGGTCCTCGTGCGTCCTTTTGAGGTGAAGGCGGGTACGGTCCCCAAGCACGCGCTCTAACAGGAACTCGGGGTTCGATCTCGTGTCCGTCGAGCGCGTGAAATCCCAGTCACCCCACGAGACGCGGCTCTGGTCGGTCGCCTCTACGAGATCTTCGTAGGTGTCATTTTTAAAGAGCTCCGGGGCTTCGACCGATCTGTCCGCGATACGCATCGTCTGGCCGTCCTCAAGAAGGATCCGCGATCCTTCCAGCCGCATCGTCGGATAAACACCCGAAACGTTCACGTCCATCACCTTGAAGCTCTGCTTGCCCATCCAGCCGTCGTACAGCCTCGTCCGGCATTCGACCATCGGAGACCAGGGGCTTCCGTGGAAACGGGCCTCAAGGTCCATGCGTCCGGGCGGTGGCGCGCCCGGCAGCGGCGTAAAAAACGCGTCCATATTCATGAAAGGATAATTTTTAGCGCGGACCGAAAAATCCATCGACAGGTCGCGCCTCAGATCCATCGAGCCTTCGATCTCGATGCCGCCGAGGAAATTTGAGGAGACCAGCCGCAGAATGTCTTCGGTCAGGACGAACTCAAAACCGGATTCCTCGCGCAGCGGCTTCCAGTTGATGATCGTCCCCTCCGTGCGGATCCGGCCGACGAGCGCGTCGGCCAGTCCCGACAGGCCCGGCTCGAAGAGTCCCTCAACCTGGATCACGGTGCTCACATCCGATTTGGCGATCGTCACGTGAGAAACGGGGATCGCGGCGCTGAAGGCGTTGTCCTCGTAGCGGATGTCGATGCCGGCGAGCGGTTTCTTGCCGGGGCCCAGGCTGAATGAAAGGTCCTCGATGCGGACCGTGAACCGGTTTTTCTGGGAAAGGGCCCACTGGCGCATCCATTCGGAGAGCGGAAAATCGACCTTACGGAGCTTCAGATGCGGATGCCAGAAGATCTTGGGCTTTTGGATGATGACTTCGACCTTGGAATGGAACGATTTGGAAATAAGGTCAAGAAAGCTGTAGCGGAAACGGATCGATTCTGCTTTAAAGAAGGTCCCCTGCTCGGCCGGCAGCCACGGCTCCCGGATCTCAATGTCCTCAAAAAGGACCGAACCGAACGGCTGGCCGCCTATTTTCCCGATCCGGACTTCGGCACCCGTCTGGCGGCTCAGAGAGGTTTGGATGAAACGGGTGAACTCCGCTCGGAGCGCTTCCCGGCGGATCTGGACAAAAAAGAAGGCCGCTCCGATGAGCAGCAAACCCAAAAGCGACTTCACGAGAAATCTTCTTTTGGTCTTTCCGGTTCTCATGAGATCCCTTGAAGCCTGCGGCCGGCGGCCTCAGGGTGTGGCGACATTCACGCCCTGTTGAAAAGCCAGGTGTTCATCGTCCTTGACCGATACGTGGACGATCTCGTTGGGACGGACGCGTTTGGCGATCATCTCCTCGGCAAGGGGGTCCTCCAGATAGCGCTGCATCGTCCGCTTGAGCGGGCGCGCGCCGTACA
>CAZBAY010000228.1:0-2695 GCA_964489945.1 uncultured Planctomycetia bacterium | reverse complement strand
CGAACCGTCATCCAGCTCGGCCGGGCCGAACAAGATCTGTTTAAGCGAGCCGGTGACGCCGACGCGGATGCGTGTGCCGCGCGGCAAATTCGCGTGCGGCGTGGCCATGCCCCAGTGAAACCCGCCGCCCGGCGCTTCTTTGGCACGCGCGAACGCGGAGCCAACCATAACGGCGTCGGAACCACAGGCAAAGGCTTTGCAGATATCGCCGCCGGTGCTCATTCCCCCGTCGGCTATGATGGGGACGTATTTTTGGGTTTTCTTAAAATGAAAGTCTCGCGCCGCGGCCGCGTCGCAGATCGCCGTCACCTGAGGGACCCCTAGGCCAAGCACGCCTCTTGTAGTGCAGGCCGCGCCAGGGCCGATACCGATGAGGAGCGCCGCCGCGCCCGTTTCCATGAGCTCAAGCGTTGTTTGATACGTCACGCAGTTGCCGATGATGACAGGGATCTTCATCAGCTTGCAGAATTTGAAGAAATCGAGCGTTTTGTATTCGGTGGAAAGGTGCCGCACCGTTGAGACGGTGGATTGAACGATGAAAATATCACAGCCGGAGTCCTGCGCGATCTTCCCGAACCGCTCCGCGCGCTGAGGAATGCTCGAGACGCAGGCGACGCCGCCCCTCTTCTTGATCTCTTTAATACGCTTCGATATGAGCTTTTCCTTAATGGGCTGGCGGTAAACGATCTGGGTGAGGTTCGTCGCCTCTTCGGGCGCGGCGGCGGCGATCTTCCTTAAAACTTCTTCCGGCTTTTCGTAGCGGGTCTGCACGCCTTCGAGATTGAGCGCCGCGATGCCGCCGAGCTTGGACATTTTGACGGCGAAGTTGACGTCGACGACCCCGTCCATGGCGGACGCGATGATCGGCACACCGAATTTGCGCCGGCCGATCTGCCACGAGGCGTCGACCTCGTTCGGGTTGATCGTCACATTTCCCGGAACGAGCGCGATCTCGTCAAATCCGTAACAGCGGCGGGCCTTGCGTCCCCGCCCGAGCCACATGCCCATTTTAAAATTCCTGTGTTATTTTAGTTTCGTCGATCGGTTCAACCACGGCACCGGTCGCGGCAGTTGTCGCTCCCACCGCGCCTGAAACAACCGCATGCGCCGGTGGAATGGGCGATGCGACCGTCTTCATGGCCTCGCCTGTCGAAACAAGCGCTCCCTGCACGGCCTTGCCAAGCTCTACCTTGTCTTCCTTGGGAGGTGCCTGCCCGGTTTTTGTGATCTTTGTAATGAGAGCCTCGCCTTTTTTCTCCTCGATCGTGAAATCGATGAGGTCGCGCTTGGACAATCCCTTCAAAAGATCGGCGGAGCTTGCGACAAATTCCGTTTCCGTGTCTCCGGAGAACCCCTTGATCGCCCCGTGGTGGATCGTCACGCGGCTGTAGAGAGCATCCACGCTCGTGATCTCGCCACTGGCTTCAAGAGTCTTGGATTTGAGGGGGTCTGCGGCGTGAACGGCGGAAGCCGCCAGGAATGCGGAAAAAAGGACAAATAGCGCGATCTTTTTCATGGGGGTCTCTCCAGTAAAATTGACCGTCATTCTATCAAATGAGCCTCTCACTGACAACAAAAAACCCAGGCTCTTCAGAGAAGAACCTGGGTTTTTCTTAATTAGATCGCTTAGCGATCAATACATTCCGCCCATTCCGCCTCCGGGAGGCATGGCAGGCATCGCCGACTTGTTATCTTCCGGGAGCTCCGTGATGAGCGTCTCGGTGGTGAGAAGAAGCGACGCGATGGACGCGGCGTTCTGGAGCGCCGTCCGGGTGACCTTGGTCGGGTCAATGACACCGGCGTCGACCAGATCCTCGAACTTGTCCTTGTCCGCGTTGTAGCCGATATTGCCCTTTTCGTTCTTCACACGCTCAACGATGACGGATCCTTCCGCACCGGCGTTCGTCGCGATGAACCGGCAGGGCTCTTCGAGAGAGCGTCGGACAATAGAAGCACCGACCGCTTCGTCACCCTTGAGGTTAATGTCATCCAGAGCTTTGAGACAGCGTACGAGCGCGACGCCGCCTCCGGCGACGATCCCCTCTTCGACGGCCGCACGGGTCGCGTGGAGCGCGTCCTCGACACGGGCCTTCTTTTCTTTCATTTCCGTTTCAGTCGTAGCGCCGACGTTGATGACGGCCACTCCGCCCGAAAGTTTCGCCAGGCGCTCCTGGAGCTTCTCTTTATCGTAATCGGAATCGGAATCGTCGATCTGCTTCTTGATCGTGTTGACTCGGCCGCTGATATCGGCAGTCTTGCCGGCACCTTCGATGATCGTCGTGTTCTCTTTATCGATCGTGACACGCTTGGCGCGCCCGAGGTCTTCCACCTTGACGTTCTCGAGCTTGATCCCGAGATCCTCGGTGATCGCTTTGCCGGCCGTGAGGACCGCGATGTCGCCGAGCATTTCCTTGCGGCGATCCCCGTAGCCTGGGGCCTTCACCGCGCACACTTGAAGCGTGCCGCGCAGCTTGTTCACCACACGAGTGGCGAGCGCTTCCCCGTCCGTGTCTTCGGAGATGATGAGAAGGGGCTTCCCTGCTTTTGCCGCTTTCTCAAGGATAGGCAGAAGGTCCTTCATCGACGAGATCTTCTTTTCATGGATGAGGATGTAAACGTCCTCCAAAACCGCTTCCATGTGATCGGGGTTCGTCACGAAATACGGGGAAAGGTAGCCCTGGTCGAACTGCATACC
>CAZBAY010000227.1:0-5602 GCA_964489945.1 uncultured Planctomycetia bacterium | reverse complement strand
TTGTCGATGGCGATCTTGGCGCACCCCAGCCTTATCGGTTATGACCCGGCCCGCCTCAGGGGTCGGTTTGAAAGCGAACTGGGGATCGACGCCAAGTCTTTTGCGCGGGCATTATTAAAGTTCCCTCAGCTGGGCGGCTACAACCCCGGGCGTGTCCGGCTCCATTTTGATAAGGAGCTTGGTATAGAGAAAGAAGAACTTGCCCGGCTCATTTTGAAGCACCCGCCGATTGCCGGAGCCGATCTACAGCGTCTCAGGGAGGAGTTTGAGAGGGAACTTGGAATAGAGCCCTCCCGTTTGTCCAGGGGTCTGCGAAAGTTTCCGTCACTGGCCGGTCTCAGCGTGACGAATAATTTGAAGCCGAAGTTGGAGCTTCTACGGCGTCTGAACATAGAACCCGGCGAGGATTTGGACGCGCTCGGAAGAGCTGCGATGCGAAACGGGGTTGTGCTCGACCTTATCGTCCGGACAGCCGCGGAGCGGGGCCTGGTCCTCAGGGACATCACGGACCTCATCCGGATCTATAAAAATCTGGATAAAGCGGTCAAACGGAGAATGAGAACCACCGCCGCCGCTCTCGTGAAGCTGGCGCCCAACCGGATCGAAGCCTCTGTCTTGCCGATGCTTTTGGAAGTTCTGGGGCGGTACGAAGTCAACCATCCCGAAACGCGTCGATCACGGATCGAACCCCGCGGAGCGCGGCTCGCCAAAGCAGGCCGGCCTGCTTCCGCAAAGGAAAGTTTTGATCGCGGGCTCTTGAATAGGCTCCTGGACGCGTGGGACGACACCTATTTCGAGATGAAACCCGACTTCGAGCCGTCGGGGCGTGAAACGTTCGAAAAATATTTAGAAAAATTTCCGACCCACGCCAAAAAACTAGCCGACATCGAAAAACAGATCGTTGCGATGGTTCCGGCCGAAAAAGCCGCGCGGGCGCGGTTCATCCGGGTTTTGATAGACGATGTCCGGCGCCGGCGGAAGCCGGACGCTTCCGTTTACGTCGCGGCTTCCGTTTTGGCCGGCATCGGGGAAGAGGCGGTCGTTCCGCTCACCGAATGGCGCGCGGCGAGCCCGGGTTTTCTCGCGGACCGCTATATCGGCGTGATCCTTGAGCGGATCGCGGATGTGCCGTCCATAGATCTCCAGAGAGCGCCCGGCAGAGGCGCGCGGTTGGCTTCGACGGGCAACCTGGCGGCTGGCGGCTCGCAGGACCGGCCGATCAATCTGACGGATTTTGATCTGGGCGGCCAGTTCAAGATCATTCTGACCTTTGACGGCGAGCATCTCGTTCTCAAGGACGAAAAAGGCCTCGTCGAGAAAAAATTCAAAAAATCCCAGATCCCCGCGCTGATCATGATCGGAAAGAGCACGGACAATGACGTCGTGATCCCCGACAATCCCGAATTCACCCGGATCGACGCCTATCATGTCAATCTCCGGAGAGAAACCGACGGAACGATCTATCTCGACAATTTATCCAGATACGGCACTTTGTTGGAAGGACGGACCCTGGGGGAGGATGAAACCATTCCGCTCTTCACCGCGAAGGAGCTCGAGCAGTCGAGCAAAATGCTCGTGGGCGCGCCGGAGATAGTGGTGGATCTGGACGATCTATTTAAGGAAGCCAATAAGTCGGCGAGGCTTTCCGACAGCTTCATGGCGAGGCTTTCCTATCCGGAAGCCGCCCGCGCGGTCGCGCAGGCGATGGCCCGTTACGCGGAGATCCGGCTCATGACGAAAAACTCCGCGCTGCGCCTCGAAGCCGATCAGAATCTGAAGCTGATGCGCCGCCGCCAGCACCAGATACAGGTCGCGATCGAGTCCAAGGACAACAAATTTTGCGTTGTGCACAGAAGCGGTGAGCGGCAAGGGAGACTCACGGGCGAGTCGGTCACTTCGGCGGAGGCGCTCCAGAAGGGGCGGCCGACGGCCGGCGTGGTCCTTCACGCGCGCGACTGGAAAGGCCGCGTGATCCTGAAGCGGAAACCCTCGTTCTTTGGGACGTCATTCCCGGGGAAGCTCGCTCCGATGCTCACGAGTTGGATCCGCCATCAGGAAATGGACGCCGTCGAGACGCTCAAGCAGGCCGCGCTCGCGGATCTCGGCATCGAATTGGATCCCGCGCGCCTTGAAAGAGTGAAGTCCGCGAACGAAAGGATCCCGTACGACCAGCGCTCTTTTTATAAGCGGTACGAGTTCGTCGCGCTGACGCAGGAGGAGATGAAGCTTCTCGAGGAATTTGCGGCGAAAGTCCAACAGGAAGAGGACGGGCGCGTGAAGTCCGCCGGATCTCTGCGCGGCCGCCTGGGCCGCGTGATCTTCGACAAGCAGGAAGGTTTCCGCCGGGTCTTTCTCGTCGTCTCGGGGGAGGCAGATGAATCGGCTGTAAAGCGCCTCGACGAATATGCGCGCCGTATCCCGATCCCGCCGAGCGCGATCGGCCTGCACCGCGAAGCGCGCGCGGTCTTTACTTACCAATTCACGCATGAGGAAATGGAAAAGATCCAAAAAACGAAAGGCCATGACGCTTCCGCGGGTGAGGACCCGGCCGCCCAAATGACGATACCCGGTTTCGAGACGATGGATATGCAGGCCTTTTTCAACAGTGTCGCGGAGCTATCTGGACAGTGGGAGTGGGCGCTTGAGGCGTTCCTGCCGACGCTCTTCTACGCCGAATTCCGTGAACAGCTTCGCGGCGGAGAAAAAAAGGCGGCCCAGCCGGTTTCACCCGTCGAAAGAAAGCTCGCCGGAGTCGAGAACGAGATCAAGACGTGGTACGAGCGGAACACGACCCCGCGGGAGTTGACGGAAAATACGATCCTGCCGCCGCTGATGGACCAGATCGCGTTCGTGCGCAGGCTCGTCAACGAGGGCGGCAGACCCAACGACAGGGAATTTGACGAAAATTTCGCCAAAATGCGCTTGCGTTACCCTGAGTCAGTGACGCCGGCTGATTTCAAGATCGTGATCGGCAACGCGGCGCGCGCGCTTGTGGGCAGAAACGCGGGCGGTAAGGAGATCGCGGCGGTCCTTCTCGGGGAAACGAAGAAACTCGGTGTCGATGACACCGTCAGCAGTTTCTACGAGCTCGCGGGCCTCTATGCGGACAGGAGCCATTATCAACGCATCATCCAGGCGGGCGACGACCTTTACAGCCTCTATTCCTTCTTCCTGACGGTCTTCCAGTCGAAGACTATCAACTCTTATTCATCACGGGTCAAAAAGAACTTTCTCAGTATCGCGATCAGTGAAGACAGGTCGCGGCGCATGAGCAAGGCGCTCGCGAGCACGCTTGAAAGATCCGGTCTCAAGCTCATGACGTTCCTTCCGCGGTATTTCGCGGAGGACGGCTCCGACATCGAGGGTTTCAGGCATGTTCTGAAGACGATCGGCAATTCTCCGCAGGAATTCACGAGACATTTGTGGGCCCTGTTGACGCATGTGCGCGAATTCACGCTTCCGTCTAACGAGAAAACGTTGAAGGGTTTTCTCGCAGCCGAGGAGGATGAGATCGTCCAACATGTCATCAAAAAATATATCGTGTTCTCGCCTCAGGAGCTCAAGGCGGCTGATGACGCGATATTAAAGGGAAGGATCAAACCCTCCGGCGGGGGCGGCATGACCCAGCTTTTCCTGCTCCAAAAGAACGGCCTCAGGATCCCTCTGCTTAAGCCGAGATTCTCGCCGGAGCGCATGATGCAGAATGTTGAATCGACCAAAAACCTGCATCGCATGGCCACGCTCGTGCTGATGGTGTCCTACTTTCTGAATGAGATCCAGATGCAGAGAAGGGTCAATCCGCTCGCGAGACGTCTCGATATGCCTTATCTCCTTCAGGCGATCGACGGGGATGATTTCAAGGCGATCGAAAGCGTCGTCGTGAAGCTAACGGACGCGATCACCCGTGGAAGCGACAGCGTTCCCTACAACAGCACGGATGAGAAGAAAAAAGTGGAGAAAAAGCCGCTCGATGAGAAAGCACTGGCCGAGCGCGCGATGGCTGAAAAAGAGGCCTGGGATCTTTATGAATCCTTCAAGGAACAGCTCAACGGGGTGCATCTTTTCCGGATCGAGGAGCATATCCCAGCGAAGAGCGATACGTTGACGATGCTGCTTCAAAAAAAATCCAAGACCGGATGGGAAACGATCCAGAAGCTGAGAACGTACAACTATATTTACGGCAGCATGGCGTATATCGCCGAGCTCGGGATCGTGCACCGCGACGGCAAGCCGGATAACATCATCGTCTACGCTGACGGCAGGATCCGCGTGATCGATTTCGGCCTCGCGCTTCTTTCACGCGACTCGCGGACTGAGGAATTTCCGCTCTCGCGCGTGATACAGTCCCTCGAACAGCATCTCGGGAACATTTCGGGGACGCCGAATTTCCTGCCGACGCCCGCGATCGTGAACTTTGAGCCCTGGATGATCGACGCGTTTGAAAGAGATTTTATTTCCAATTCGATGATGGAATTGCTGGCGCATGACGTGGAGCCGTTGGTTCCCAAAGGATGGATAGCGAAGATTCCGGTCGGCAAGGAGATCAAGGAGATCGAAATGAAGGATCCCCGGCCGCGCAAGGAGCTCGCCGAGGAGATGGCGGAAAAGGTCAATGCAGGAAAAATGTCCGACGCTTTGCGGCAGGTGCTTTTGGACCCCAAACACGGCGTGACCATGAGCCTTGACGATTTCAAAAGCATTGTCGGTCCGGATCGGCATCTGACGCGGGAACAGGCTGTCAGCCTGTGGAGAGCCCGCCAGAAAGCGTTGGATTGGCTCATGCAGTCGTCCACCTCATTGGGCGTGAGCGCGGTCAAGGACATGAGCAATCTGAGTACGCTTAGGATCTCCATGGCGAACTTTACGCCCGGAAGGGGGTTCACGTCGGCGCATATCCCGCTCGAAGAGGATCTCCCTGCAGCGGAGGACACGCCTTCGCCGGCCGACGGCGCCCGCCTCGCCGCTCTCGAAGGCTTTTTCCTGAACGTCACCCGGGCCCAGCGGATTTCCGTGACGAAGGGCGCCCAGCTTGCGCTGGCTGCCGAGACGGAGGGCGTCCGGCCCTACGTTTTCAAGCTTTTGCTCACAAAAGAAGGGGACCTTATCGTCGAATCCTTGGACGGACCGGTCCTTCGCATTAAAAGATCCGATTTGAAGAGCGGGCCGAGAGCCGGAAACGATAAAGCCCTCTCGCTGCAAGAGCTTCTTCTTTTGAAAAAGACTTTAAACCGGAGGATCCACGCTTTCCTTTCGGAAGTGATCGTCGACCACACCCGGCCCGTTGTCGTGGAGATCGACCTGGATATTTATAAAAACGATTCCTTCAGCTTTTATCTGAAAGACCTCGTCCGGGCTTTGAAGGAGGCTCGCAAAACACCCTACGGCAAACACACGTATTACATTCCCGTGGGGGAGGAAGCCCTCGTCAGGGAAGCTCTCGAGGAAGGGGCCGCTGTCTTTCTGAAGGAGATCCCCAAGGAATTTCAAGATGCCCCCAAAGTCACTATCGTCCTGGCCCGGAAAGGATTAAGGAAGGACCGGATCAATCTTCCGATGATGCTCGAAGAAGGGGAAGTGCCTGCCAACGATGAGATCCTGGAGC
>CAZBAY010000226.1:0-9098 GCA_964489945.1 uncultured Planctomycetia bacterium | reverse complement strand
TTCATGGGCGGCATGGCGGCCCTTCTTTTTCTAAAAAAGAAGCTGAAGTCCGAAGGCGCTTTTTTTTTCGCGTGCCTCTCGCTTATCGTTCTTTTTGGCGCGGCGTTCCTCAATCCCTTAAGGGCCCCATCGTTTCGCTACTACCTGGCGCCTCTGGCGGTCGTCGCGTGTATTCTGGCCGGCGGCTTGAGGGTAAAGGGTTTTCTGACCGTGGCGGTCATTTTGGCGCTCCTTATTCCCAATGGAAAGTTCGTGATCGACCAGGAGAGGCGTTTCGCGCCTTTGGGAGAACAGTTGAAGCTGGTTGATTGGCTGGCGCGTCATTTCAGGGAAGAGTACGTCGTCGTTTTCTACCCGTGGCACCCCGTCTACGCCAAGGACCCCGCTTTTCTCTACGCGCCGGTCCAGCTTGGTTTCCTGAGGGAAAACCGCAGGGCGTTCAGGCAATACGTGGCCGGCCAAAGGAGATGGGTGGATGACGTCATCGCCCATGAACCCGCGGTGATCACCAAATGGGATCTGGACCGGATGCTCCCGATACTCATGAAGCATGGACTCCTGACCGAGCGGGATTATGCGCGCTTCCTCGTGTTCCTGCGCGATCACTACGTGCGTGCCACGAAGTTCGGCGCCCCCTTGTACATCCGGAGAGGCCATCCTGCCGCGGGGACCGCGGACAAAATAGGGCAGTTTACGTCATGAGACAAAACAGTTTTGCGCGTCTTTCCATTCTGGCCGGGTGTTTGGCCCTCATTTCCGGGGTCCTCTATCTGGCGTGGACCCTCCGGTCAAGCCTCAACACGGACGAGATCGAACATTTGCACTGCGCGTATCTTGTGTCGGAGGGGGCGCTTCCTTATGCGGGATTTTGGGAGCATCATTCTCCTCTTCTGTGGGTTCTCTTGAGTCCCGTTCTAAAAATTTGCCCTCCTTCCGCTTTGATCGTTTTTTACGCACGGCTTTTTTGTTTCGCGATGTCGGGGCTTCTTTTCGGGGTGGTGTGGGGCATCGCGAAGCTTCTTTGGAAAGAAAAGGCCGATCTGCCGCTGACGCTCTTTTTCTTTTTATCGGCCGGGATCGCCTCCCAATTCTCCATTCTGCGGCCCGATCTTTTCATGCTGATCTTCTCCTTCGCATCGGTCTATTGGGCCCTGCGCGGTTTCGCCGCGCGGCGCGCTTTCACTTTTTTTCTCGCGGGCGCTTCCTTTGGCCTGGGGGTGAGCTTCTCCATCAAAGTCCTGCCGTGGATCGCCGTGATGCCGATGGCGACGCTCGTCATGGACCGGGAGAAGGGTTGGAACCCCTTCGCGATGAACCTCCCGTATTTCGGAGGGGTCCTGGCCGGGCTCCTGCCGCTGGGTTTCTATTTAACGGCCAACGGCCTTACGGACGAATTTTTCCTTTGGGTCGTGAAATTTAATTTCTTGAGGTACCCCAATTTCCAGCCGCTCCAGCTTATCGCGGCGCCGCTCCTTTTTACCGCGGGTTTCATGGCGCTTCTTTTCTTAAAGAGGAAGTTGAAAAGCGAAGGTACGTTCTTTTTCGCGTGCCTCGCCCTGGTCGTGGTTTTCACGAGCGTTTTTCTTTTTCCGGCGGCGCGCAGCCACATTCACCGTTATTACCTGGCTTCCTTGTTCATTGTTCTAACCGTTTTGGGGAGTGCTGTGCGAATTTACTGGCCGGAACGGGCCGGTATTTTTTCAAAGGCCTGTGCGGGCGTTCTGTTGTTCCTCGCTCTCGTTCTTCCGAACGCGAAGCTTGTGGTCGATCATGAAAAGCGTTTCGTCCCCCTAAGCGAGCAGGTGAAGCTGGTGGACTGGCTCGCGCGCCATTTCAGGGACGAGCCCGTCGTCATTTTTTATCCTTGGCACCCCATCTTCGCGAAGGATGTGAGCTTCCTATACTCGCCGATCCAGTTTGATTTCCTGAATAGAAACCGGATGGATTTTAGGGCGCGCGCGGCGCGGGAGGCCAGGTGGGCGGAGGACGTCATCGCCCGGGAGCCTGCCGTTCTCGCCAAGTGGGACCTCGACAAGATCGTGCCCGCCCTGAGGAAGTATGGCCTCCTCACGGAGGAGGAATACCGCCGCTTTTTGGGGTTTTTGCGCGAAAATTATTCTCTCACCACCCGTTTCGGGGCGCCCCTTTTCATTCGGAAAGGGCATGCGGCCCTGGATTTCAATGCCTAGGGCGGCGGAAGGCATGTTTGATCCGGCCTCGTGGGATTCCGTGTACGGGGAGTCCCGCCTGGACGCCCGGAATATCATTTTTCGGCGCAGCCTTGAGCGCGCCTACCGGATCTGCGCGGAGGTAAGCCGGCCGGGTGAGACCTGGTTGGACGTGGGTTGCGGGCCCGGGCACTTGACGGAAAAAATGCGCGAGAGGGGACTCAAAAGTATCGGCGTGGATCAAGACCCACGGATGATCGCGTTCGCGCAGGGCCGTTTTTCAGCTTCCCGTGAGGAAAACGCTCCCCGCTTCCTCGAGGCGCGCGCCGATCGTCTCCCTTTGGGCGAGGGCACGATAGACGGGGCGGCCGCCGTGTCGTTTACAGGATGCTTGACCTCGGTCCACACTCTTTTCAAGGAAACGCACCGCGTACTCCGGAAAAACGGGCATTTCATCTGCACGTTCGCGAATAAAGAAAGCGTCCTATACGGGATCGACCGCTGGCTCCACGGAGTGTGGAACAAAGTCCGCTCGGCCGACGACTGGAAAGACTACGAACGGTACGTTTTTTCCGAAGTCCGGCGCGAGCTCGAGGGAACGGGGTTCACGGTGATCCGGACTGATTTTTACAATTTTTTCCTTCCCATCAAGAAGTGGATCCTTCCGCCGCTTTTTTTGGCCGACGCTCTCGAAAGGAAGAGCGGGGAAAGGGTCGCCTCCCGGCTGGCAAGGAACTTTATCATCCTCGCCCGGAAAACATAACGCTTGTCTAGCCGCCGAGGGGCGGTTAAAATAAAACGCATTCGAAAGGACACTTTTACCATGAATAAGATCGCTCTCTCGCTTCTCAGGGGAGTTTGTCAGCTCCCCGCGTACGTCGCCTATGACAAAGGTTTCTTCAAAAAGAAGGGGTTGGACGTCCAGTTGAGCATAGCGGCTACAGCCTGGATGATCCCGCAGAAGCTCGCCTCGGGCGAATGCCAATTCGCGGTCATCCCATGGACCCGCGTGGCGGCCGCCGAAGAGGGGGACGTACCCCTGGTCGTCATCTGCGGTTCCGGACATGAAGAGGCGGCGATCGTCCTGAGAAAAGGTGTGAAGGTTTCGGAGGTCCGGAAAGTAGCGGTCCCGCAGGAAGGCGGCATGAAGGACCTCACGGCAATGGGTCTTTTAAAGAGCCTCGGATGGGAGAAGGTTGAACTGCTCCGGCTCCCCTCAGGGGACGCGGCCATCCTTTCGTTCGTGGGAGGCGGCGCGGACGCGGCCTCCATGGTGGAACCCTACGCGACGATGCTCGAGCGGCTGGGTATGGGCACAGTGGTGAAGCGGACCGGCGACCTCTGGCCCGGCGCGCCCGGTTGTTCCTTGACTACGACCGCGGCTTTAAGGGACCGCGAGCCTGAGCTGGTTCGGACAGTGGTCCAGGCATATCTGGAGGCCATGGAATTTGTCCACGAAAACCCCAAAGAATCTTCGCAGATCGCCGGCGGCTACATCGGCGTGGACTCGGACATTATTTTTCACGCGCTCAAATCAAACCGCCCCCGGCACGACGCCGTCCGGAACCAAAATTCCATGGACGAGGTCCTGAACCTCATGAAAAAATTGGGGTATATCCGGGAGATCCCCCGCCGGTATTTAGATCTGAGTTTCCTTGACCAAGCAAGGCCTTCCCTCAAAACTTAGCGCGCACGCCAGCAGGATCCACCAATACATACGGCTCGCCGGCGGACTTGGGGAGTTCCTAAGGCGCCCAATGACATTGGACGACGCTGTCGCGGACATTCGGCGGCGGCTCACGGAGCGGGAAAGCTCTTTTCTGGAATCCGCCCGGTGTCTCATTTATGGCGATCCCCGCAGTTCCTACCGGAAACTTCTTTTGGCGGCCGGTTGCGAGTACGCGGACCTCAGCCGCATGGTCCGCGACGCGGGCCTCGAAAAGACCCTTGAAAAACTGAAAGACGACGGCGTCTTTGTGACGCTGGATGAGATGAGGGGGGCCGCGCCGATCATACGGGGCCGCCTGCGCATCGAGCCGGACGAGTCGTGTTTCGACAATCCCTGTCTCATGGGGAAGGGGATCCGGGCTTTTACAAGCGGCAGCCGCCATCGCGCGTCCCGCGTGCTCTATGACTGGAATTTTTTCACTATCCAAGCCGCGACCGAGCGTGTCTTGCATGAAGTCCATGGCGTCGGGGATTGGCCGGTCGCGCTGTGGATGCCGGGACTGCCCGCTATTTCCGGGATCCATAATTTATTCCTCCATCTGAAATTCCGGCAGAGTCCCGAAAAATGGTTTTCCCAGATCGGGGGCGCGTCAGCCGGCAACCCGCTTTGGAACGCGCTTCTTATGAGCACGCTTGCCGCGCACGCCGCCTTTTACGGCCTGCGTGTCCCGCGGCCCGAGAAAACAGACGCGACACAGGCCGTTAAAGTCGCCCGGTGGATGGCGGATACTTTGAAAAAGAACGGGCGATGCGTCCTTCGCGTTTTCGCGAGTTTCGCCGTTCGCGTGGCCCAGGCTGCTATTGAACACGGCCTGGATCTGCGCGGTTCGGTCATCTTCGCCGGGGGAGAGGCGCTCACGCCGAGGCGGCGCGAGGCCATCGAAAAGGCCGGCGCGCGTGTCTACGCGCGGTACGCCGCCACGGAGACGGGTCTCATCGGAGGCGCCTGCGGACGGGGGGATTCTCCCGGGGAGATGCATGTGTATGTGGACCGTCTGGCGGTGATCGAGGACGGGAACAATCTTTTTTTTACCTCGCTGTCGCCGGATTTCGGGAAGATCCTGTTGAACGCCGAGATCGGGGACAGCGGAAAGCTGACGAGAAGAGCGTGCGATTGCCTTTTCGGCCTGTTGGGCATGGATCTTTTTGTTTCGGACGTGAAGAGCAATCAGAAGCTCACAGCCGAGGGCATGGCCGTCACTTTCGCCGACTTGAGCGAGTCTCTCGGGAGCTTTGTCGAACGGCTGGGCGGCGGGCCTTTGGATTATCAATTTTGGCAGGACGAAGCCTCCGACGGACTTGAGAATCTCACGATCGCCGTCCATCCGAGGCTGGGGGCATTTGAGGAAGCGGAGCTTGTCCGGTTCGTGATGGAAGACCTGCGCCGCAGGCACGTCGGCGGGGAGATCGCCTCCGCGTTCTGGGAACGGGCAAAGACGATCCGGGTCGTTCGCGCCGAGCCCAGACAGTCGAAAGGCTCGAAGCTCCTACCCGTAACCGTTGTTAAGGCGTTAAAATAATGACTCACGGAAAAGAAGCGGAATATTGGGACGGTGTGGCCCGGTCCTGGCAACAGAGCGGCCGGGACGGCCTTTGGCGCGCCTACAGCGATCGGCTGCACGCGGCGCTTCTGGAGCGCTGGCTGCCGGCGGGGACGTTCGAGAATATTCTCAAAACGGATCTGTTCGACGAGGCGGTGAGCGGGGGCCTTTATCCGCTCCTAGCGGCCCGCGCGAAGCGTTTTACGGGTGTGGATATTTCCGCGGCCGTCATTGCCGCCGCGAAGTCGCGGCATCCGGGCCTTGAAGCGGTAGAGGCGGACGTCCGGAAACTCCCCTTTGAAGGCAACGCGTTTGATCTGGTGATCTCAGACTCAACGCTCGACCATTTCCGCCATGTAAGCGACATCGTGACTGCGCTCCGGGAGCTTCACCGTGTCCTGCGCCCGGGCGGTCGGATGATCTTGACGCTTGATAATCTGGCCAATCCCATCATCGCCTTAAGGAACGCGCTGCCTTTTGGTCTTTTGAACCGTCTAGGGGTCGTTCCGTATTACGTGGGGCGAACGCTTGGGCCCGGGGGGGTGCGCCGCGGACTGGAGGAAGCGGGTTTTCGGATCGTTGAAATGACCGGACTGATGCATTGCCCGAGGGTCTTCGCGGTCGCCGCTTCCCGCCTTCTGGAACGGCGTCCCTCAAAAGAAATGCGGGAAAAATTTCTCACGAACTTATTAGATCTTGAGCGGTTGTCCCGCTGGCCCACGCGCTTTTTGACGGGCCATTTTATCGCGGCCCACGTTATTAAGGAGGCTCGAGCGTGAACGTTTCCGTGGTGGTCCCCGCTTATAACAGCGACGGCACCCTCGAACCCTGCCTGGCTTCTCTCCGGGAGGCGGCGGAGGAAGGCGATGAGATCATCGTGGTGGATGACGGGAGCGTTGGGGAGAACACGGCGGCTATCGCCCGGAAATACGCGGATAAGGTGGTGGGCCACGAAAAAAATTTCGGCAGGAGCCAGGCGCGGAACACCGGCGTCGGACACTCGAGTGGGGAGGTCCTGCTTTTTGTGGATTCCGATGTGGTGGTCCGTCCTGACGCGGTCCGCCGCGTCAAAAGCTATTTTGACCGGCATAAGGACGTGGACGCTTTATCGGGGCTTTTGTCCAAGGAGCACCCCCACCCGGGTTTTTTCAGCCAATACAAGAATCTTTACATGAATTATATTTTCGGAAAATTACCCGAAAGAGTGAGTTTCCTTTATGGTTCCATACACGCCGTCCGGCGCCAGGTGATCTTGCCTTACGGGGCGGACGTCAAGATCGCGGACGACACGGCGCTGGGCCAGCAGCTGGCAAGCCAGGGCCGCGGGATCGCGTTTTTGAAGGACCTGGAAGTCATCCACCTCAAAAAATACGATTTCCTTTCGCTCGTCAAAAATGATTTCATCATTCCGTTCGATTGGACGAAGCTCTTCCTTCGTTACCGGGGGTGGGCGCAGTTGGGGCGGAACAAGAGTGGCTACCTGCACTCCCCGAAAGAACAGCTGGTTTCGGTGGCGCTCGCGCCTACGATCCTTTGTCTCTCATTCCTGGCGCTTTTTTTTCCGGCCGCGCTTCCGCTTCCGGTCATTTTGCTGCTGATCTGGGGGGCTTTGAACGCGCGCTTTGTCGCTTTTCTCGGAAGGGAACGCGGGTCTTTCTTCGGGCTGGTCTCTCTTTTCTTCACTTTTTTTGACCACCTGGTGATGGCGGCCGGGATCCTTTCGGGGTTTGTCAAACATGGGAGGAATGCGCGTTGAATGTTCATGCGCGTCCGGGCCGTAAAATGATGGGCGGAACTTTGTGGATCTTTTTGTCGGAGCTCATCTTGCTGCCGACGGGGCTTTTGACCGTGGCGGCCCTCACGCGGAACCTGGGCCCCGAAAATTACGGCCTTTTTGTCCTGACGGTTTCCTTTGTCGGCTGGATCGAGTGGAGCGTGACGGCTATGTTCGCCCGCGCGGCGGTGAAATTCATCGGGGAGTCCGAGGAGTGGCAGCCGGCGGCCGCTTCGCTCATCCGGCTTTATGGAATGGCGGGTCTGGGCGCCGCGCTGCTTCTCTGGACGCTCGCGCCGCTGGCGTCAAGACTTTTCAAGGAAGAGGAGATCCTGGCCTATCTTTTTTTGTTAGGTTTCGACATCCCTGTTTTTTTTCTGGCACAGGCGTATCGCTCGGTCCTGGTCGGCATCGGCCGGTTCCGCGAGCGCGCCTTCTGCAGCGCGGGCCGGTGGTTGGCGAGATTTTTCCTAATCGTAACGTTTGTGTCGCTTGGTTTTTCGGTCAAGGGCGCGATAGTCGGGATCATCGGGGCGTCGTTCATCGAACTTTTGATCGGCTATTGGAGCCTTCGCCTTCCTATGTTCTATCCCCGCACTGTGTCGCTTAAGCCGATCCGGAATTATTTTCTGCCGCTTCTTTTGAGCGGAAGTTGTCTGCGCTTTCTGGAAAGACTGGATCTTTTCGCCCTGAAAGCATTGGGGGGCAGCGCCGCGCTTGCGGGCTTTTACGGGGCGGCGCAGAGTCTCGCCGTGATCCCTGGGATACTCGCGCTGGCTTTCTCGCCGCTGCTTCTCTCCACGTTGAGCCGCTTGCGCCAGGCCGGGGACATGGAGAAGGCCAGGGAACTCGCGAGGAACGCCGTGCGGTTCGTCGCGGGGCTTCTGCCTTTCGCGGCTCTTGTCGCCGGCTCCGCGCCCGAGATCGTGCGTCTCATTGCCGGGCCTGCTTACGCGCCTTCCGCCGGTGTTTTGGCTTTTTTGATCTTCGGCACGCTTTCCCTTCTCATGATCTCGGTCGCGACGACCCTTTTGATCGCGATGGCCAGACCGGCCCTGACCTTTGCGGTGACTGGGCCGCTCGTTCCACTGGCGTTCGTGGGGCACCTTTTTCTCATTCCGCGCTTCGGAGCGGCGGGCGCTTCCTTCGTGACCGCGTCGGTCGCGTTTCTGGGCGCCGCGGGCGCTTTGTCCGCCGCGCAACGTGTTTGGACGATTTCACCTCCCTATGGAACATGGGGCCGGAGCCTTTCCTTAAGTTTTGCCGCTTTCTTTATGGCCGCGCTTTGGCCGGCGTCAGGCGGCTGGCTTTTTCCCAAACTCTTCGTGATCTCGGCTGTCGTCGCGGGTTCTTTCGCGCTTCTTGGCGAGTTCAGCGCGGAGGAACTGGCGAAGATCCTTTCCTTTTTGAAGCGGCGGACAAGCGGGGAAGGGGCGCCGGCCCATGAGTAAGGAAAGCCCAAAAACAGCGGTGCTCATCGGAGCGGGCCCCGCGGGGCTGACGGCGGCCTACGAGTTCGTCCACCGGACGGATATCCGGCCGGTGATCTATGAATCGGCGGAGATGATCGGCGGCATCTGCCGGACGGTGAACTATAAAGGGAACCGGATGGACATTGGCGGGCACCGTTTTTTTTCGAAGTCCGACCGGGTCATGAAGTGGTGGGCGAATATTCTTCCGTTCCAGGAAATGCCGGGTCCGGGCGATCTTGTCGCGAAGCTCCCGGATCCCGAGAAAACGGACAGGGTGATGCTCGTGCGGGAACGCTCCTCGCGGATCCTCTCTAGGCGCAAGTTCTACCGGTATCCGCTCGCCTTGAGCGCTGAGACGCTGACGAACCTCGGCTTTAGGCGCTTTGTTCAGATCGGCGCCAGTTTTGTCCGGGCG
>CAZBAY010000225.1:0-8716 GCA_964489945.1 uncultured Planctomycetia bacterium | reverse complement strand
GCGAGGGCGCGCGCCTGGCTCAGGACGTTTGGATGGCTGAGTTGGATAGAGTCAGCCCCGCGCCATTGAAAGGCGCCGTGCGCGCGAAATATATGGAATATTTAAATTTCGGCATCCGCTATTTGGGCCTGCCGATATCTGAAACCGAGATCCACGCGTTGATCGCGCCCTTCAACCCCGTTCAGGATCCCCTCACCGGAAAGATGTCCTACCCACAGCCATTGCCTTCCTCGCTGCAGGAGTGGCTTGTGTATCTCTTGGTGCGGACGCACACGGTGCCCTGGGATAGGCTTATCGAAAAGGAAAAGAGAGATCCTCGGGATTTTCAAACGCGGTTCCTGCCTCTTCAGGACCGGTTCATCCGGCAGGTGAGCGAATTTAAAAAGATAGCTCCGTGGCCCGGATCAAAAAATGCGGCCGGAGAGGCTTATCAGACATTTCGGCAGGGCTACTTCAAAGTACTGGACAGTCCGGAAGAGGCAGAGACGCTCAACCTTTTTTACGAAACGGTCGTCAAGCCACTGGCCGGCGCGCGACTGGCGGAAGTGCAGATCGATCCCAGGATCCCGAAATTCCATGAGTTGATCCGCGATTCGCTTTTGGCCGTTTCGGAGGATCTGGAGGCCTTAAAAATAAAAGCGGTCTCAGTTCGAAAAGAAGGATCCAGAGGTATTCGGTCCGAAGGGCAGACGCTCGTCATCGCTTTAGCATTTTCCGACATAAAATCTCAGAAAAGTCTGCGTGACACGCTCGATAGACTCCTTAAAGAGTTAAAAGATCCTGAGTTTCGAAACCGGATCTTATCCGCCCCTTCCGAACTTTCGTTGGATGAACTTCGACTGCCGCTCGATGAAGCGGCGATCGGGCGCTACGCGGACTCCATCGCCCAAAGCCAAAAGACGATCTCCGCGTGGCTTGATGAAATATTGGCCGGATCCGGGGAGAAAACCATTCTGCTGGGCGACATGCACTCGTCGCTCGCGATCAAACGGCTGCTGCGGCATCAGATCCTGCCTGCGCTTAAAAAGGCGGGGGTCCGGCATTTTGTCGCCGAGTACGGTCCGGTGGATCTCCAGGCCCACGCGAACGACCTTAACCGGACAGGGGGATTCCACGAAAGTTTTGTGAAGATCATGGAGGTGCTGGCCCAGAACAACGGTTTCCCTGACAATGAGTATATCGAGATCTCAAAGGCGGTCTATACACTGGGGATCCAGCTACAGTTCGCGGGTGTTCCGGCGCGGAAATTGCTGGATGTCCTTCTTCACCGGGTCATCGCCACGGACCAGTGGCGAATGGATCTCGCTGCCGAGCAAGGCCGGACTCTCGCGGAGAAAGTCCGCGAGATCCGCCAGAAGGACCCCCAGGCGAAGATAGCGGTCTTCATGGGCAACAACCACAACGACCGCGTTGCGGGAGAAGTCCCCTACCAGCTCGGCGAGCCGGTGCTCTCGGTGGATATTCTCGATCTCTCGCGGTACCATCCATCGGCCGACATTGCCATTTCGGAAGAGGAAAAGACGGCGGTTGGCGCCAATCGTTTTGATTTGATCACGAACTATGTCGTCGGAGGGGCCCAAAAACTGGGTTTGGAAAACACAAACTTTGCGGCCCGCACGCCCCATGCCCAATTTGCGGATTGGGTCCTCTACATAGGCGACCCGGCGCCCATCGTGGATGGAAAATCAGGCGCGCGGTTGGCGGCTAAAGATCCGGAGGAGATGGCCAGAGAGATCGTGGCCCTCATCGCCCAAAAGGGCAAGACGAGGGACAAATGGTTCGGGGATCTGGCAAAAGTTCCGCCGATCCTGGAAGCGCTCGACACCCTTTATGTCGAAGCCAAAGGGCGCGAGGATGACCCTGAGTCCCAAAAGTTCATAAGGGATTTCGGCAAGCTCAGCCGTAAGCTGAAGAACGCCGTCACTTCGGCGGAATACCGGACTGCCGCAGAATCGGCAGTCGGCGAAGAGGAAAAGCTTCTTGACCAAGTTCGCGGGAAAGCCATGCGCCTCTTTCTAAATTCGGAGAGGTTCGACCGGTATACGGCCGGACCGGCGGACGTCATGGATGACGCCGCGCTGAGCCGCTTTTTACGGGACCTGAAGGATACGGACGGCTCAGGCGCGCGGCTTGCTATGGTTGAAAAAGCGGGAAAAGTGAAGGGGCTCTTGAAGTATGAGGGGACGCTTTTCCAGGGCTATGATGAGCGGGACCCGCTGAGGATCGCCGTGCTTGAGCGGCTGAAGGCCAAAATTATTTTCGCCAAAGAGAAATTTCCGAAGGGGCCTCGCACCGAAGCGCTTGAGCAGGTTCTGCGGAAGGCCGAGGCCAGGCCGTGGGCGAGATTTGCCGGCATCGTGAGCGCCGTGAAAGGTGTTTCGGACGCGGGCGCTGAGGATGACGCCCTCCTCAGTTTTGACGGGGAGAAATTCGGCCAAAAGAACGGCAGGCTCTTTTTCGCCAAGGAAATTCTGGAAGAGGCGTCTCCCGAAATGGCGGCCGAGTTTGTTTTCAGCGAACTTTCGAAGGGCCTCCACCAGTGGACGGCGGATGATCTTTATCGGTTGTTCCCGGAAAATTATTTGGGAAAAACATCCGCGGAAAAGCTCACGGGCCGGATCGATTCATTCGTCAAACGGCGGGTCAAGATCCGCCGCCTGGACGCGTTATGCGAGTATCTCGAAGGGATCTTCAAGGACATCTCCGCCGACCGTGCCCCTTCCCACGACAAGCCGAGGCTCCTTGAAATTTTGGGCCGCCTTGACGGGCGTTATCTTAATGAGAATTTCAACAAGCCGCTCAAGGCGATCGAGGCGAAGAAAGGACATTTCCAATTAAAGGATCTGCTTGGGATATTGTGCCAGATGAATGTTCTGGAATCGGCCCTGCGCGACCTGACCGAAGAAAGCAGAACGGCTCTCTATGACGGCGATTTTGCGGCCCTCTACGTCGCCCAGGACCGGTATAACACCTATTATTCGATGCTGGTCGGCGCCGGCGAAGTGAAGACCGGCCGCTGGTTTGACGAGGAGGACCAGGCGTTCGAGAAGGAATTCGACGAGTTTATCGAGGAGCACGAGGCATTCGCCGCGAAGCGTGAGGCCGCGGACGATCTCGACAGCTTGAAGGAGTTGAAGGAGACCCTGACCCATGACGTCCTGGCGCCCGCTAAGGGCCATGACAGCCGGGCGGTCATTTTGCTTGTCTATAAAGTTAACGATCTTTTGTCGAAGGTGTCACATAGCATCGAGCGCGTGGAGGCCAAGAAAACCCTTGCCACGGCGAGCAGGCCCACCCCTGTTTCAGCGCCAGGCGCCCGGCTGGCTTGGATACGTCCGGAAACCAGGGGCCTAAAAGAAGTGAGCCAGATGCTGGATGACCTCATTGACGCTTTGAATGAGGCTTATCGCGGTCCCGCGTCGGCCTCAAATGAGCGTATCGTTTCTCTGGGCATGGCGATCGAGCCGAATTGGAAAGGCGCTCCGGTCATAGCAAAGAACATGACCGAGATGACGGTGTACGATTTTCTCATCCAAATTTTTAAAACGATGGAGGAGCTTCGTCAAAGAAAGGCTGGGGACAGCGCGGCCGTAAATTCCAGCGGTCACCTGGCTCAGATATATAGGGAGGTGGCTGAGATCAACCACCGTTGGATGGAATTTCTTGGTTATAAAATTAATTTCCGGCATGATCGAATTGAACAGCCTTTTATGATAGAGCTCATAGAAAAATTTCACGGCTCTTCACAGGCCGCTATTGAGACGGTTAAAGGAGGCCTGAGCCGTGTCCTGGAGCAAAGGCTTGCTTTGAATGACCCGTTCTATCAGCGCGTCGATGAGGCGAGACGTCATTTGGAGGGGAACAAGGCGAAGGTTTCAGATCTCGAAGATGCTTTAGATCTCATCATGGCGCATGAGGTCATGACCAGGATGACAGGGCCGGCTCATGAGGAGCGAGGCATTCTATCCATCAACTATAGGGAGCTATTGGCGAGGACCGGCTGGGATCCGATCCTGCCGGAGGGCGCCCGCCTGGCGGTGAAAGATTTTTTGTCCAGACATTATGGAAAAATTTTGGTTGGCGCGGCGATATCTTTGATCTCATCGATCGGTCTCTGGATGTGGCAGGCGCGATCGGGCGAGGATGACTCCGCTGCGAAATTGAAACGCGAATTCGGAGAAAGCCGCTTTCGTGAGCGCGCGCACGTCCAATCGCAGCGGCTGCCGGCGCCAGTTCAAAAAGTGCTGGGTCTTCAACCTTCAGCTGGTTTCGTGGGCGAATTTTTCCGCCAAATGACCCTTTTCCACGCGCTTGCCAAAAAAGAAGCGACAAAGCGTTATGGCCTGACGGAGGAGCAGGCGGAGGACATTTTCATAAGTATGAAGACCTTCCCCCCTTCTTGGATCACCGTGATCTTTATTGAAAACCCGCAAGAGCCCGATTGGAACAAGAAAACAGAAAAAGAAGTCCACTACGACTTCGATTCGGATAAATTCACGATCACGTTCAAAGATGAAACGTCAGGGCCGGCTCAGCCTCGCACGATCAAACAGCAGGTCTCCCGCGTTTTTTGGTTCCTGAAAGGGATCGATCCCGAGATCGTGAAAGCGATCGATGTGGACGACACTGATCTGTCCGGAGAGTCTGAAAATGTCTCGTTTCCATTACGCCGGCTCGCTTCAAACACAACAAGTTCACTCACGGAGACAGGATTTTCAGAGCTTGTGAGCGGTTTAAGAAAACCTTTGCTGGACAAAAATGAGATCACCCACCTACGTGTGTTGGCGGCAAGATTTCTAGGCCTGATCGGATCGCGGACTGGGGAGGCCATTCCCGCGCTTCGTGAGGCTGAAAATGACAAGGATCCGATGGTGAGGGAGGCCGTGCGAAAGGCGATCCAACGAATTGAGAAGGAAGGCACCGGCGCGCGGCTTGCGGAGAAAAATTTTGAATGGTCCACGAAAGAAAAAGGCGTCCAATCGATCCAAAAAGCCCTTCAAAAAGAAAAGCCGGAGCTTCTTGAGCGGTACGAGCGATTCAAAAGAGGGGATCTTGCCCCGGACCTGATCCAAGCCTTAAGGGAGGATATCTACCGGATCACCGGAGGGCACTTTATCGTCTGGGGTCTTGAGGTAGCTAAAGATAAAAGAAAAACCCCCTACTTCCAAGGCTCTTATATCCAAGCTCTTTTAGCCGTATTCCCTGATCTCAACCTCAATCCTTTAGGTTTTCAGTTCCAGTGGTCTACAGAATGGCATGGGATCGCCTCCATCCGCTATGTCCTTGCCAAAGAAAGACCGAGTATCCTGGAGCGATACACTTATCTTCCAATGCTCACCCCAAGCCAGATCCAAACGCTAAGAGAGGATATCTACCAAATAACCTCCGGAGATTTTGAAGCCTGGGGTCTCGGCAGGGCTATGTTGCAAAAAGAAGTTCCTTACTTCCAAGGCTCTCATATACAAGCCCTTCTTTCCTTCTTCAATGATCCCCGCCTCGCTTTGACCCGTGAGGGTTTTTTCCTTTCGCGGTCGAATGTTAAGGAATTCCCGACGGCTTTTGAGAGGACTCGCCGTAAAAACCCCGGGCCAAAGGACACGAAAGCAGGAGCTCGCCTGGCGGAGGATAAAGACAAAAATGCCGAGCCGGTCATCCTTATCGGCGTGGCGGATGAAAAATTAAAGAAAATGCTGCTCGAGGCGTTCAAAGACCGCAAGGATATCAGGGTCGTGCGGGTAGGGGAGCATTTATCCGCTGAAGATAAGCTGAAAACGCTGGAGAAAAAGGGCGCGCGCCTCGGCGCGGCTTTCACGATCTTTTATGATGATGACGATCTGAACGGAGAAGCAAAGCTCGAGCTCATCCGCCGCGTGAGTGAGGCGGATTTTGCGGTAAGGCCTGTCTTGGGAGAGCTTTTAAGGGGAGAACAAGAATTCGCGGATCTTCCCGAAGGGGCGGGGCTGGCCGTTTACCGGGAACTCATTGATCTTCTCCCGGCGATCGCTCCGAAGACCGTCACGGCCGCGGACGTGAGGGCCTGGCAGCCGGCGGAAGCCTTCAAACAATTTAAACTGCGGACGTTCCACCCGAGCTTCGGCGATGCGCTGGAGAACCTGGCGGTTGAAAGCCCGGAAGAACCCCGCGCCGCTGTCTGGTCGCTGAGCCAGATCGTTTCAGATCCTTTCTTCTTCGACGCGCTTAAAGACAGGGACCACAAGCTCCGCAGGACTAAAATGAAGCTGGACGACCATGTGATCGTGCCGGAGGGGGCTGATCTCGAGAGCCTTCTCGGGAACCGTTATCCGGAATTTGTAAAACGATTCTTAGCGCAAAATATCCATGAAACGCAGGATGGTTCTATCCAGTCCGTCTATGCCAAAATAGAAGGACGCTATAAGAAAGCGAATGTTCTCTTTATCGATAAGTCGGAGAAGCCGACCCTGGATGACAATGATCCTTCTTTGAAATTCCTTACGACGAGAGGCGAGTACACGGTAACGCCCGATAAGGTTGTCACGAGGATCCTCGCCCGAAGCGGGAGTCTCGAAGGGATCTTCTTCAAGGGCCTTATCCAGATCGGCAATCGTTTCTTCTTTGAGCTCCAGCCCATAGACTTCGCCCGCCAATTCAGGAGCGCCTTCCTGGCCCTCTCCGAGACCCGCGAGTCCGCTTAACGGATACGCCGGTTTTTGCTATAATATTCAAAACCATACCTAAAGGAGTTTGCCATGCTAAATCAATTTTTGCTGTTCGCGGCTGACGTTCAAAAATACACGCCGGATCCCTCGGCGATCGAAAAGGGCATGACGCTCTGGCAGCTTGTTGTCGCGGGCGGCTCCTGCATGATCTTTCTGGGGATCCTGTCGGTCGCGGCGACGGCTTCCATCATTTATCACTTCAAGTCCATCTCGCCCAATCAACTGACGCCGCAGGATTTTACCGAAAATCTGCTGTCGATCCTTGAGCGCAAAGAATACGACAAGGCGCTCGGCCTTTGCAACGCCCAGCCGAATCTGATCGGCGCGATCGCGGTCAAGGGGCTCCAAAAGATCTCGAAGGGCGGCACGGTCGTGGAGGAGGCGATCCTGCATGAGGGGAAAGCGCGCCTCGGGAAGCTGTGGAAAGACCTGAGCTACCTCGGCGATATGGGTATCATCGCGCCGATGATCGGGCTTCTCGGTACCGTGCTGGGGATGATCCAGGCTTTTAACTTTGTCGCGTTCCAGACGGGCGTCGTGAAGCCGGTGCTTTTGGCGGAAGGCCTGGCCAAAGCCATGATCACGACGGCATTCGGCCTCATCATCGCGATCCCGATCATGGCGTTTTACGCGTATTTCCGCGCGCGGATCGGCGAGATCTCCTCGAACGCGGAGCGCGCGTCCTCCGAGATCGTCCAGATCATCGCGAGGTCCAAATGATCAGCTTCGAGCCCTCCGAATACGAAAAACAGAAGCCTGTTCTTCAATTCGTCCCGCTCATCGATATCATGTTCCTGAACCTGGTTTTTTTCATGGCGCTCTTCGTGTATTTCCAGTTCGAGACGGAACTCAATATTTCCGTGCCGAAGGCCAAGGAGTCCACTGAGACCAGCCGCGCCGCGGGGGAGATCATTATCAATGTGATGAAGGATGGCTCGGTCGTCGTGAATCAAAAACAGTTGTCCCTTGAGGAATTGGGGGCGCTTTTGAAGAAAACGGCGGAATGGTTCCCGGGGCAGGCGATCATTCTGCGGGCCGATCAGAAAACTTTTCACGAACACGTCGTGAATGTGCTCGACCAGTGCGCCAAAGCCAAGATCTGGAATATTTCGTTCGCCACCGCGAAGGAATAATCATGAAAATGTCATTGCGAGGGTGCCAAGGCGCCCGTGGCAATCTGTGCGCAAAGATTGCTTCGTCGGCCTTCGGCCTCCTCGCAATGACAACTCTACTTTTCGCCGCGTCCGACGAACAGCTCGACTTCGCCAACGGGCTTTACGCCCGGCGGATGTACGCCCCCGCGATAGCCGAATATGAGAAATTCATCGCGGCCAATCCTGCCTCGCCGGAGCTGGCCTCCGCGCGATTCCGCCTGGCCGATTCCACCTATTTCACCAAAGACTATAAACGGTCGTCCGCCCTTTTCGAGGCATTCGTGAAAGAATTCCCGCAGGACGAGCGCCTGCCCAAGGCTCTCTTCCGCGTCGGGACCTCCAAATTTCATCTCGAGGACCTTCCCGCCGCCGCCCGCATTTTTTCCGAGCTTTCAAGCGGAGTTTCCGATCGCCGCCTCCGCGCCGGATCCCTTTTTTATCAGGCGAAGATCCATGACGCCAAAGAAGAGCCCGCCAAAAGCCTCGAGGTCCTAAAGGAGCTCTTTCAGGCCTATCCCGAAACCGAATACGCCGCCTACGCGGGCCTTCTCATCGGCGAGCGCGCTCTGAAAGAGGGAAAGACGCGGGAGGCGCTTGAAGCCTACAAGACCGTGTCGGAAAAAACCGAACCGGCCGCCGCGGCCAGGGAAGCTCAGCTCCGCCTGGCCGCCCTTTATTACCGGCAGAAGGAAACTGCCAAGGCGGAGGGCCTTTACCAGGGAGTTTTTGACGCGCCCGGCGTGAGCCCGCGACTGAGAGAACGGGCGGTGCTCGGGCTTTTCCAATGTGATCTCATCGAGCAGAAGATTGAAAGCGCGCTCAGCCGTGTTGAACTGCTTGATCAAATTTTGGTCGATCCGAAGG
>CAZBAY010000224.1:0-3912 GCA_964489945.1 uncultured Planctomycetia bacterium | reverse complement strand
GTTCGCGACGCATCTTTTGGAGGGCGGGGCTGACCTGCGCGTCGTGCAGGAGCTCCTGGGCCATTCGGATATTTCCACGACGCAAATTTATACGCACGTTGAAAAATCAAGATTGAAATCGATACATCAGAAGTTTCACCCGAGGCCATAATGTCACAACGATCGCAGCAAGTCGCCGAAGAGCTCCGCAAGATCATCAGCATGATCTTTTTAGAGGACGTGAACGACGCACGGATGGGCTTTATCACGATCACGCGCATCGAGATGGCGGACGATCTGCGGTTCGCGAAAGTCCACTACAGCGTTCTGGGCAGTGACGATGAAAAGGCCGCGACGGAGGAGGCGCTCAAGGAAAACATGCCGCTCATCAGGCGCCTCGCGATCGAGCGGATCAACATGAGATACGCGATGGAGCTCAAATTCGAGCTGGACCGGTCCATCGAGCACAGCTTCAAGATCGATGAGATCCTGAAAAATATCAGGAAAAAAGATGGACGGGATACTCCTCTTCAATAAACCCATTCTCTGGACGAGCCATGACGCGGTGGATTTCGCGCGGCGACGCCTGGGACAAAAAACGATCGGCCACGCCGGCACGCTCGACCCCCTGGCGACCGGCCTTCTCGTGCTTCTCATCGGCAAAGCGACGAAACTTTCATCGGGGTTCACTGCGCTGGACAAGGGATACGCCGGCACGATGATGCTCGGCGTCCGGACCGACACGCAGGACCTCGAAGGCAAGATCCTCAGTGAGAGGCCTTACGACGCGGTCACGGAAGAGCAGGTCCGGGATGTTTTCGAGGCTCTTTCCGGCACGCAGCGTCAGAGCGCGCCGCTTTTTTCGGCCGTCCGGCGCAAAGGCAGAAAGTCGTACGAGTGGGCCAGGCGGGGGATCGCGGTGGAGCCCACCGACAAAGAGATCACCGTCACGGATTTCACGCTTACCGGCTTCGCGCCCCCCGAGATCACCTTCCGCCTTTCCTGTTCCAAAGGGACCTATGTCCGGACGCTTTGCGACGAGGCGGGGGAAAGGCTCGGATGCGGGGCCACGCTTTCATCGCTGGTGCGGACGCGTGTCGGGTCCTTTGCCCTGGAACACGCGATGAATGAGGAAAAACTGGCCCGTCTTTCCGTCCACGAAATTGAAAAGAGCCTGGTTCGTGAAGATCTATCGCGGCTTTGAAGACAAGCGTTTGTCGCGCCGTGCCCGCTCGGCGGCCGTCGGTATCTTTGACGGCGTCCACCGCGGTCACCGCAAGATCTTAAACAAGGTCCTTTCGGAAGCCCGGCGCCTCGGGACGAGGGCTCTCGTCGTCACCTTTGAACCGCATCCAAACAAGATCCTTAGGCCAGCCCAGCCGCATCCGATCTTAATGTCCCTCCAGCACCGCCTGCGTTTTTTTGAAAAAATGGGCATAACCGAAACGCTGGTAGTCCGCTTTACAAAGCGTTTTGCCGGCATCACGCGTGAGGGATTTCTCAAGCGGCTGCTTGAGCGCGCGGGGGTGCGGACGCTTGCCGTGGGGCATGATTTTCGTTTTGGCCATCGCGGAGAAGGAGACGCACGATTTTTACTGGCCCGATCGCGAGGGCTGGGTTTTCACCTGTCCGTTATTCCGGCGTTCCGCCACCGCGGGGAGATCATCTCCAGCACGCGCATCCGTCGCTTGATAGAGCGGGGGAACCTCAAAAAGGCGGGGGAAATGCTAGGCCGGCCGGTTTCCGTTTACGGCAATGTGGTGCGCGGCAGGGGAAGGGGAAAGAGCCTCGGATTTCCGACCGCCAACCTCAATCCGCATCATGAGACCCTTCCGCCCGCGGGGGTTTATGCCGTCTGGGGACTTTTGGACGGACGAAAACTCAAGGGGGTCGTCCATATCGGGGCAAGGCCCACATTCGGAGAGCGCGACAAGAGCGTCGAGGCGCATTTTTTGAATTTTAACGGCAGTATTTACGACCGGGAGGTGGAGCTCATTTTCGTAAAGAGGCTGCGCCCCATCCGGCGCTTCAAAGACCAGGCCTCCCTGGTCCGGGCCATCCGCCGGGACGCCTCCCAAGCCCTCCGGTTTTTGGGTTAAAGAGCCCCCTATTTCCCTTTACAAACCTCTCCCGGGCGTGTATAATTCGCAGCTTACACAAATGAATGAAGGAGAATAAGTTAAGTCATGTCCATACCGAAGGCAAGAAAAACAGAAGTGATCCAAAAACACAAGACTCATGACAAGGACACAGGTTCTTCCTATGTCCAGATCGCGGTCCTCACGGAGAGGATCAACGGTCTTGGGACCCATTTTAAGTCACATGAGAAAGACCACCATTCACGTTACGGGCTCCTCAAGCTCGTTTCTCAGCGCCGCAAGCTTCTGGAATACCTGAAGCGCGAAGATGAGAAAGCCTATCTAAAGCTGATCGGCGACCTAAACCTCAGAAAATAAGGCACATCCAATGACAAAAAAATTCCAAGTAACGGTTGGAAAACAACCGATGATTTTTGAAACCGGCCGCATGGCCAAACAGGCTGACGGCGCGGTGACCGTGCAATACGGCGACACCGTGGTGCTCGTCACCGCTTGCGCGTCGCGGACGATCAAAGCAGGGCAGGACTATTTTCCGCTGGGAGTGGAGTATCAGGAAAAAAGCTACGCGGGCGGCAAGATCCCGGGCGGCTATTTTCGCCGCGAGGGAAGAGCCACCGAAAAGGAAATTTTAACGTCGCGTCTTATCGACCGGCCCCTCCGGCCTCTCTTTCCGGAAGGATTTTTCAATGAGGTGCAGGTGGCGGCGAGTGTCCTTTCAAGCGACAAGGAGAACAACGGCGACATCCTCGCGATGAACGGCGCGTCCGCGGCACTCATGCTCTCAGGCATTCCGTATCTGGGGCCTGTGGCGGCCGTCCGGATCGGCGAGGTCGACGGTCAGTTCGTCGCGAACCCCACTTACAATGAGCTTGACCAGAGCGCGCTCGACCTTGTCGTCGCGGCGACGGAACTGGGTATCATCATGATCGAGGCGGGGGCGACCGGCGTGACGGAAGAACGCATCGTTGAGGCGCTCGAGTTCGCGACCGAGGTTTTAGAACCCATTCTCAAGCTTCAGCGGGAAATGCAGAAGGCCTGCGCGAAGCCCGCGATGGCGCACACGCTCATCACGCTTCCCGAAGAACTTACGAAGCGAGTGCACGAACTTTCCGTGAAGGAGATCGACAGGATCAACCGCACCGAGCGTTCCAAAGAGTCCCGCGAAGCGGCGCTCAACGCCCTGAACGACAAGCTCGTCTCTGAGCTTGTTGTGGAAGGCGGAGAGGTCTCCAAGGCGCAGGTGGTGCATGCCTTTCATGACGTCGAGTATGATGAAGTCCGCAAATTTATCCTCAAGGAAAAAGTAAGGACTGACGGCCGTAAGTACGACGAGATCCGGGCCATTACCTGCGAGATCGGCGTTCTTCCAAGGACGCACGGTTCGGCGCTTTTTACCCGCGGCCAGACGCAGTCTCTCGGCGTCACGACGTTGGGCACCGAGAAAGATGAGCAGATGATCGACGCGATCGAGGGAGACCTCTTCAAGGCGTTCATGCTGCATTACAATTTTCCTCCCTTTTCCGTCGGCGAAGTGAAGCCGATGCGCGGTCCCGGAAGGCGCGAGATCGGGCACGGGGCGTTGGCGGAGCGCGCGCTCCGGGCGGTCCTTCCTCAAAAGGAAGAGTTCCCTTACACGATCCGCCTGGTCTCTGATATTTTAGAATCGAACGGTTCCTCCAGCATGGCGAGCGTTTGCTCGGGCACGCTGGCCCTCATGGACGCGGGGGTGCCTATTACAGCCCCGGTGAGCGGTATCGCGATGGGACTCGTGAAGGAGAATGGTCAAGTCGCTGTGCTCTCGGATATCGCGGGCATCGAGGACCACTTGGGCGAC
>CAZBAY010000223.1:0-3582 GCA_964489945.1 uncultured Planctomycetia bacterium | reverse complement strand
TGACGCCGTGCTCGTGCGGTACTCCTGCATGGTGAACGGCATCAGCGAGGTCGCCGTGACGAAACTCGACGTTCTCGATGACCTTGAAACGATCAAGATCTGCACCGGCTATAAATATAAAGGAAAGCTCCTCCGCCAGTTCCCGGCGTCGCTCTCCGCCCAGTTGGAAGGTGTGCCGGTCTACGAGAGCCACCCCGGCTGGATCTCCGACACGTCACAGGTGAAAAAATTCTCAAGTCTTCCCAAAAATGCGAAGCGCTATCTGGCGCGGCTGACAGAGCTTATGTCGGTACCCATCTCGATCCTGTCCGTCGGTTCCCATGAAGACCAAACTCTCACCCGATAAGATCCCCCAGCATGTCGCGATCATCATGGACGGGAATGGCCGCTGGGCCAAAAAAAGGGGACTGCCCCGTGTGGCGGGCCATCAGGCGGGTGTGCAGGCCGTCAAGGACATTGTCCGGGCCGCAGCGGACCTAGGGGTTCCTATCCTGACCCTCTACGCTTTCAGCAACGAAAACTGGAAGCGTCCCAAGGAAGAAGTCGACATTTTGATGCAGCTTCTGGATCGTTTTATTGACGCTGAGATCCGGACGCTTGAAAAGGAAGGGGTAAGGCTTAGGACGATCGGCCGCATCGAAGCCCTTCCGCCTAAAACGCTTGCCAAAGTGAGGGAAGCGGAGCGCCGGACTGCTGGCAACGATAAGCTTACTCTCAATATCGCGTTGAATTACGGCGCGCGCACGGAGATCCTGGACGCGGTGTCCCGTATCCTCAGGGAAGCCAAAGAGGGCACGGCCTGGACCAACGGGGCGACGCTCACGGAAAAGGCGTTCTCGGAGTATCTCTACACGGCGGGCCTTCCGGACCCCGATCTTTTGATCCGCACGAGCGGCGAGATGCGGCTCAGCAATTTTCTTCTATGGCAGCTTTCCTACGCCGAGATCTACATCACAAAAAAATTGTGGCCTGACTTCAAAAAGCCCGATCTTGTGGAAGCGCTTCGCGAATACGCTAAAAGAGAGCGCCGTTTCGGCGATATTGGTTGCTGACGATGGAGCTCGCGAAAAGGTTCCTGACGAGTTTTCTTGTGCTGGGTGCCACCGCCGTCATTTTGTTTCATACGAATTCGTTCTGGTTCAGTCTCGAAGTCGCTCTCTTTATCGGCGTGGCGCTGTACGAGTTCTTCGGCCTTCTCAAGAAGGCGGGCTTCCCTGTATACCGGGTCTTTGGAGTCGTGCTCGGGGTAAGCATCCCGGTCATTGTTTATGCGGAGCTCGGACACACGCAGTCCGGAGAGATCCTTTTCATCGTGCTAGGCTGCCTTTTTCTTTTTCTCCTGCAATTCTTCCGCAAAGACAACTCCCAGGCGCTCATCGGCATTTCGCTGACGCTTTTCGGGATTCTCTATATCAGCTGGTTCCTGAGCTTCCTGATCAAGATCCGTTTTCTCGAGGGAGGCGTGCTCTGGGTGACGTACCTGGTGGCGGTCACGAAAGCCGCTGACGTGGCGGCCTACGCGATCGGATCGCTGTTCGGGCGTCACAGCCTCATCCCGCACATCAGTCCTAAGAAATCCGTCGAAGGCACGCTCGCCGGTCTCGCCGCAAGTATTCTTGTTTCCATCGGAATGATCGGTGTGCTGCCTGTGGAGCTTTCGGTGTTCCACGCCGCGGTGGTTGGTTTGCTTCTCGGCGGAGTGGGGCAGATCGGGGACCTTTCCGAGTCGTTGATGAAGCGTTTTTGCAGCGCCAAGGACTCGGGCAACCTGTTGCCGGGCATGGGCGGCTTCCTCGACGCGGTGGACAGCATTCTTTTTACGGCGCCCATTTTGTATTTCCATTTAAAGGTGATCACATGAAACGCTCGGTCACCATCCTGGGTTCGACGGGGTCCGTTGGCGTCAACACACTGCGCGTGATCCGCGAACATCCGGATGCGTTCGAGGTCCGGGGGCTTGCCGCCGGTTCCAATGCGGAGGCGCTCGCCGAGCAGGTGAGAACATTTTCGCCGAAAGGGGTCTATCTCAGGGATGCCGAGGCGGCCCGTAAACTCACAGCCCTGAACGGCCATACCCGGCTTTTTTCCGACAGGGAGGGCCTGGCGGCGTTTTCCGACGCGATGGACGCCGATATTCTGGTGGCGGCGACCACAGGATCGGCGGCGCTTTTGCCGGTGCTCCGCGCGCTCGAGAAGGGCAAGCGTGTCGCGCTGGCCAATAAAGAGATCCTCGTTGTTGCCGGAGGGCTCGTGATGGCGGCGCTCAAGCGCAATCCTAAAGCGTCCCTCATTCCGGTGGACAGCGAACATAACGCGGTTTTCCAATGCCTGCAGGGAAATTCTCCTGAAACGGTCGAGCGGCTTATCCTGACCGGATCGGGAGGGCCTCTCCGGGAAATTCGCCAGGAAGATTTTTCAGGAATTTCCAAGCAAGTCGTCATCAACCACCCCCGTTGGAAGATGGGCCCCAAGATATCCGTCGATTCCGCCACGCTGATGAACAAGGGGCTTGAGATCATCGAGGCGTCGTGGCTTTTCGGATTTCCGATCGACAAGATCGACGTGTTGATACACCCCGAAGCCGTCATCCACTCGATGATCGAGTTTAAGGACGGCTCACTTCTGGCGCAGCTGGGTGTCACCGACATGCGGCTTCCACTCCAGCACGCGCTCTCGTTCCCAGGGCGGCTTCAGGCTTCCCCCGACTTGCGGCTTGATCTCGCGAACCTCTCGCAGCTGACCTTTTCCCAGCCGGACCGCGCGAAATTTCCCTGCCTCGACCTCGCGTACGGGGCGGCACGGCAGGCGGGGAGCGCTCCGTGCGTGTTGAGCGCTGCCGACGAGACGGCCGTGAGCGCCTATTTGGATGACAAAATCCCCTTTGTGGAAATTCCCCGGATCATTGAACAGGTACTGTCCCGGCATCGCCACGTGGCGGACCCGGGGCTCGATGAAATTCAATCCATTCACGCATGGGCGGTTGAGGAGACTGAAAAATTATGTCAAGCGCGCTAGTTTTCATTTTTGTGTTAAGTGTTCTCATTGTCGTGCACGAGTTCGGCCATTTTATCGTGGCCAAATGGACGGGAGTTCGTGTGGAAAAGTTTTCCATCGGTTTTGGCCCGGTCATCTTCGGCCGGAAATTCGGGGAGACGGAGTTCTGCGTCTCGCTGCTGCCTCTCGGCGGATTCGTGAAGCTTGCCGGGGAAAGCCCTGAGGAAGTGAAAGGTGAGCCGTGGGAATTCAATTCCAAGGCCCTGTGGCAGAAATTGTTGATCGTGCTCGCTGGTCCGGTGATGAACGCAGTCCTGGCTTTTGTGCTCTTTTGGGCGATCTTTATCGTCGGCCAGCCGACGCTCACGACGAAGATCGGGCGGGTATTGGAGGGAACTCCGGCACAGCAGGCGGGCCTTCGCGAGGGAGACCGGGTCCTGGCCGTGAATGGGGCCACGGTACGGTTGTGGGAGGAAGTCCTGGCGGCCGTTCACGGGGGAGGCGACAAGATCATCTTCACGATCGAGCGTGACGGCGGTTCGCGCGATATTCCGGTCGCTCCGCGCTTTCAGGAAGGACGGGGCCTGG
>CAZBAY010000222.1:0-12911 GCA_964489945.1 uncultured Planctomycetia bacterium | reverse complement strand
TTTCTGCGTCGTGTTCACGCAGACGATCGTGCCCCCGCTTATTTCGTCGGCCCTTTTCATCTTTGTCTTTGGCTTCTCGATCGGACGGAATATCGATCTTCAGGTCGAGGGAGTGACCTATCTCAGTTTTCTTGTCCCGGGCCTTGTCATGATGCACCTCATCGAAGGCTCTTACACCAACACTTCGTCCTCCCTTTTTATCGCGCGCTGGCACAACCATATTCAGGAGATCCTGCTCTCTCCCCTGTCATACTTTGAGATGGTGTTGGGTCTTTTGATCGGCGGGATCGCCAGGGGGCTTTTGACCGCGGTCGGCGTTTATGGTGTTTCCCTTTGTTTTACGCAGTTCCACTTCCACGACATCGCCGTCGTGGCTTATTTCTGTGTAGTTGTGACGATCATTTTCTCGTGCCTGGGGCTTATCGTTGGGCTTTGGGCCGAAGGTTTTGAGAACCTGTCGGTCTGGGGGACGTTCGTCATCACGCCGCTCATTTACTTCGGGGGCGTTTTCCACAGCCTCGAAATGGTGCCGGGGCCTCTCAAGATCGTGACACAGCTTAACCCGATCTTTTATCTCGTCAACGGGCTTCGTTACGGGATGCTCGGCATTTCGGACGTGAGCGTGAAGTTCAGCGCCGGGCTTGCGGCGGTGCTGGCGGTGAGTTTATTTATTATCGTGGAAAGGCTTTTTCGGGCGGGCTATAAATTAAGAAGCTAGAGTGAGGCGCACTCTATAAATTTTTTCACCGCCTCTTTTTCAGAAAGGTCACTCCCGAAGCAGCTCATCAGGATCTGGGCGGGAACCATGCCCCGGCCGATGACAAGGTCCTTCAGCGGTTTCAAATAGCCCCTTTCAACCTCCGGAAGGCCATCCTCCCCGAGTTTTAGAAGTTCAACAGCCGGTTCCATCAACGTCTTACCCTTAAATTTCGTTTTGAGGCCCTGGGAGGGGGCTTCCTCGGCCAATCGTCTCCTTTCCTGAAGAGAAAGGTCCGCGACAAGCTCCCAGGCCTTCCTGAGCGAGGGCGCATGGTAGAAGAGCCCCTTGATAAGCGCCGGAGCGGCCAGGCCCAGCTCCGTTCTCTGACAGTCTATGCACCGGATCTCGAGGTATTTTTTGAGTCTGGCTTCCGTGAAGATCGTCGTGAGATGAAGCTCCCAGTCGGCGATCGTCGCCCGGAACTGGCCCGAGCCATTTTGATGAAAATCCCGGAACGTCATCCCGTTCATCGGCACCCACCCGTCTGAGCGGATGATAAAAAACATCGGGACCGACAGGGCGTATTCGACGTAATCGTCTATTCCAAAATCAGGCTTCATGAACACTTGTTCAATGATGCCGGTCCGCTCGGGCGCGGTGCGCGTCCAGATATGCGCGCGGCGGGAAAAATAACCGTTCAATTTTCCTTCCGAGACCGGGGAATTGGCGAAGAGCGCCGAAAGGATCGGCGCCAGGGCCATGGCCAGGCGGAGTTTTTCGGCCGCGTCTCGCTCGTCCGTGACATCCAGCGAGATCTGGATAGAGGCTGTCTGCTTCATCATCGAGTACGTCAGCGCTCCGCTCTTTTTCAGCGCCTCCCGCATGATGGCGTACCGCTCTTTCGGGACCCATTCGATCTCGTCAACCGGGCTCACCGGCTGGACGCCGGTGCCGAGCCACGCGATGCCCATTTCGACGGAGATCTCCTTGACCTCCCATAAATGTTCGTAGAGTTCGGTGAAATTTTCCTTGAGGCGCGGCGCTTTGCGGCCGCTCAATTCGATCTGCCCTCCCGGCTCAAGTGTGATCGAAGCTCCGTCCTTCGTGAGGGCGGTGATATGGGAGCCGGACAGGACGGGCTGCCAGCCGAAGCGCTTGATGAGCTCCTTGAAGATGGCTTCCACCCCGTTCGGTCCTGAGTAGCGGATGGCCTTTCCGGTGTCCGCGTAAACGCCAATTTTCTCCCATTCCACGCCGATCTGGAGATTGTGCGGGCTCTTGAAACCTTCGATGAAAAAATTCCGCAGGGCACTTCGTGAAAGCGCGGTGTGCATGAGGCTATGCTATAATAAAAAAAATGACCAGGCAAGGGTTACCGAAGATGAAGATCGCTTTTTTGTTGTATCCGACCGCCGGCGTAAAGGTGGAGGAGGACTCTTCATTTTGGATCATGCGGGAGCTCCAATCGAGGGGCCATCAGGTTTTTTATTTTGAATCCAAGGACCTGATCGGCCGTGAGGACGGCCCCTGGGCCCATTTGAGGCCAGCCCGCCTCCATTCCCGTCGTGGCTATCTGCCCTCTCCCCTTTCCGCGAAAGCAACGCCTCTGTCGGCGCTGGACTGTATTTTTATCCGCAAGGAACCTCCTTTTGACAACGACTATCTATACGCGCTGCAGCTTTTGGACCTCATCAAGGACCGCGTGTTCATTCTGAACGACCCGGGGGGTATCGCGATCGCCAATGAAAAGACGTTCACGCTCCGTTTTCCGAAAGTTGTTCCTGAAACGCTCGTCACGGAGGATCTTTCGCGCGCGGCGCAATTTATCAAAAAGCTTCGTAAGAAAGTGGTCGTGAAGCCTCTCAATGAAAAAGGCGGGAAAGGCATATTTGCGCTCTCCCCGTCAGACGCGGATCTTTTGCCCCGCCTGGAGGAGGCGACCCGCCTCGGGACGGAGAAAGTCCTGATCCAGCGGTTCATTCCCGAGAACAGCCGCGGAGACAAGCGCATTGTCATTTTAAATGGAAAAATTCTGGGAGCGTTCCTGAGAAAACCTTCCCGGAAAGATTTCAGGGCAAACCTGAGCCAGGGCGGGACGATGCATCGCGCCTCGGTCCTCCCCTGGGAGCGAAGGCTTGTCGACGAAATGGCCGCCGAGCTTGAGCGCCTCGGGCTATGGTTTACCGGGATAGACGTGATCGGACGATTTCTTACCGAAGTGAATGTCACGAGCCCCGCGGGTATTCCGGAGATCCATCATTTTGAAAAGTCGCGCCCGGAGCGCGCAGTGGCGGATTTTATTGAAAGGCGGGTCGGGTCTTCTCGGTCTGTTGGTCACAGACGCTTTTAAGGGTCTTCTCCGGCGCCTGTTTTAATCCTTCCTCGTAGGGCAGCATATCGATCGTATCCCACGGGCAGTGCTTCGCGCAGAGCGCGCAGCCGATACAGCGCGCGAGGTCCACTTCGACGACCTGGAACTGCTGGGCATGCTCCACGCCGGGGACGATCTCAATGCAGTCCACCGGACAGAAAACGATGCAGGCCTCACAGCCGGTGCAGCCCGACTGGACGATCACGGCGAGCTTGGGAGGATTTTTCTTGCGGGGTGGTTTCTGAGCCTTCGCCGCGGCGATTTCTTGCGCCTTTTTGAAGGTCTCTTCGCTTGTGTAATCGGCTTTGTCGATCATAGGAATATTTTATAGTCTTGCGGCAAGTCGGGTCAAGCAATAACCGATAAAAAATACGAAGATCGACGCGAGAAAAATGGCGATCGCGCCCTTTTCATCATGTCCGAAGTGGCCGACCCAGATCGATGACGGCAGCGCGATGAGCCCGATGACCTGAAACACCCGCCCGGCCTGGCAAATAAGGTTCTTCAACCGGAGGGGGCGGCGCCCACCCCGTCAAGACGCAGCCAATGTTCCGTTTTAAAATCGGGCATCTTGTCCAAAGGAGAAGGCTCAAGATCGGCGATGTCATCCGCGAGGACCGGCGCAGCGTCCGCGCCGTAGACACCCAACACATCCCTTTTATTCATGACAAAAACATTCTCGACACGGCGGCCGTCCTTTAGGATCGCCGTCACGAGGTGGCCCCGCTTGATCGTTTCCGGTATTTTTTTAAGTTTATCGGCCAAGGTTTTGCTTAAGAGCCGTTTCGGCTCATCGATGAAAACACTTTTAATTATAAATTCCTGACGGGCTTTGTTGTATTGGGTTGTCTCCCGCGTGATACGCGCGTCCTCGTAGGTTTTGTCCACTTTGGAATACATTAAGATGATGAGCGGCACGAGGAGCACCATCCAACTGCCGAAAACGGCGGTGACCCAGAGGATGGGGACGCCAGGCTGGCGCATATCCCCCACCCGCTCGGCGATAAATCCCGTCCAGAACCAGCACGAGATAAAAAAAGTGACGATCGTGAGGACGATCCAGCCGAGCCACCAAAGGACCGTTGAACCTCCCTTTTTAGACACCGGCTGCCTCCCGCTTAAGCGCCTGAACGTCGTTCGCAAGCTTCTTCAAAGCCTCTTTGTCGGACGAGTCATAATAGCCTCGGATCACGCTCTGATCGTCCACAAGGACGAAGCGGAGACTGTGAAGGTTCGGGTCATCGGAGTTATTCATATGAAAGCTCGTAAGCACTTCCGCGATCGATCCCTTGTTGCCGGTCAGGAAAAGCCATCTGGCCTCCTCGGCCTTGAAGTCCGCCGCGTATTTCGCGAGCGCTTCCGGGCTGTCCCGCTCCGGATCCACACTGAAGGAAACGAGGCGGACATCGGCGGGGAGCGTCTGCTGCAAAAGGCTCATTTTGTGGCTCATCATCGGGCACTGGTTGGGACAATTCGTAAAAATAAAGCTCGCGACCCATGGCTTTCCCTGAAGATCTCCCAAAGACAGACGGGAGCCGCTTCTCTCCGTAAGGTCAAATGCCGCGACGCTGCCGAACACCGGAAGCGGGGCCTCCTGCGGTCCTGCCGCCCGTGAATTGCGCTGGCTAGCCGCATAGAAAAGGACCGGGATCGCGATGACATTGACGATCGCTAAAAGCCAGAGGAACCGGGGCCTCAGAAACGCGCTCATGCCTTGTCTCCGATCATGAGAACGATCAGGAAAAGGAGATACGCGATAGATGAGAGCATAAAAGCTTTGGAAAGAGCAAGGCGCTTCCTCAAAAAAGCGGCAAAACCCGTCAGCGCCAGGCCGGCTAAAGCGGCGCCGATAAGATAAAAAGATCCCGTCATTCCAAGGATCCCCGGCATAAGGCTTGCCAACGAAAGAAGCGCCGAATAAACGACGATGCGCCAGCCGGTCTCGCTCCCCTCTTTGTCAAAAACGGGAAACATCTGAAGGCCACCACGCGCGTAGTCGTCGCGGTAGAGCCAGGCGATCGCCAGAAAATGAGGAAGCTGCCAAAGAAACAGTATGAGGAACAAAACGCCCGCTCGTTCTCCGAAATGAGCGCCAGCGGCGGCCCAACCCAGAAGGATAGGCAGCGCTCCCATCACTGCGCCGACCAGTGTGTTGAGCGGCGTAAAGCGCTTAAGCGGCGTGTAGATAAGAACGTATCCGAGGAGCGTTGTGAGGCCGAACAGGCCTGTCAGAAAATTGGTGAGCACAAAAAGGTAAAGAAGGCCGGTGAGCGAAACGCCCACTGCGAAGATCAAGGCGTTCCTTGGGCTGACTTTCCCGGAAGGGATCGGCCGTGATTCCGTCCGTTTCATTTTGGCGTCCACATCTCTTTCAAGATATTGATTCAGCGCGTTCGCTCCCCCGCCGACGAGGAAGGCTCCCACCAGCACATGAGTGAAGCCGTGAATATCGAGCGCTGATGAGCCCATGATAAAACCCAAAAGCGCCGTCAGGACGGATGTGAACGTCAGGCGGGGTTTTGTGAGTTCAAAATAGTCGTTGAGCGATCCCGCGGAGGCCGTTTCGGAGGAATGAACCGCTTCCCTTGGCGGGATCATGGTTTTAAAAGGCGGGACGCGCGCAGCGTTAAAAGAAGGCACGAAACAAGGATCAGCGCTCCGGTCGCCTGGTGCGAGGCCGTGAAAAGGACTTCGGAAAGACGCGGATATTCCGCCTTGGGGATCATCAGCGTCGTGATAAAGGAACCGAATCCGAGAAATAACTGGACGACCGTGGCCGCTCCGATAAAGAGCGCGTGCGGCATGAATTTTTGGCGAGCGCCCCAGTCTCCGGCGATCTTGACGACCGCCACGATCACATGAAACAAGGCCAGAAATCCGAGAACGATATGGATCGCGATGCCGTACCCTCCCGTGTGCCGGACAACCGCTCCCGCGATGAGCTGAGTGTAGAGGAGGCCTGTTGTCAAAAGAAGGATCTTCCGGATCGCTTGCGAGTCTTCCGAAGGGACGCTGGCCTCCCCTTCCCTCCATTCCGAGGACGTGAAGAGGGCGATACTGGCTACGAGGCAAAAGAACGTCGGCCCCAGACACGCGTGGAAAATGGAAATGACGGGCGGTAAAAGGTAAATGACGGTGAGACCTCCGAGCACAGCCTGGGCGATAACGGCGAGGAACGCTCCGACCCCAAAAAGACGCACCCAGCGGCGGTTTTCATGTCTCAAAAGAACGATCATCAGAACGAGGGTCAGGAGGCCGACAAAGCCCGCGATGACGCGGTGGGTGTGTTCGAAGCGGATGCCGCCGACCATGGGAGGAAAAAACTGCCCGTAGGAAAGCGGCCAATCAGGAACGGAAAGGCCGGAGCCCGTGCTGGTGACGAGGCCTCCCGCCGCGATCAGGACGAACGTCGCTGCGGCCACGGCTTTTGAATAGTGGTGAAGCCAGACGGCAGGCATTGGCCGCGCTCCTGTCTTTTAGGCGTTAAACTGGAAAGAAACTTCCTGGGTGTCGCCTTCGGCGCCGATCGTGACATTCTGCGTCTGCGCGCCGTACTTCTCGTGCCAGGCCTCGATCACATACTGCCCCGCAGGAAGATTGGCGATCTGGGCGGACCCGTCGTCCGCCGTGACACCGAAGAACGGATGATCGAGGACGCCCGCGTAAGCGCCCATCCAGGGATGCACTTCGCACTTGATCTTGACCATGACTTCGGGTTTGGAGAAGGTTTTCTTGAGTTTCATGCCCTGTATCGGCATACCGAGATTGAACTGCTGGCTGTTGGCCGGTAGCGCGTGCACGTTGTGGAGCGTGTTGTCGCTGTTGATGATCTCGAGCGGCTGGCTCACCTGGATCCCAAAGACCTTCGGGCTATATAGGCAGCCTTTCTGGTCAAAGGTGACGGGTGTTTTGGGCGCTTCAAATGTCTTTCCGGCAAGCCCCTCTTTTACATATACGAACACGTTTTTCAGCGTGCCATTGGCGTTGACGATGACGGAGTCGTTTGCGACGCCCTCGGGATGCATCAGCGCGCAAGTGGGATCGGCATCCGCCTTGATCGTTTCAGCGACAGGCGCCTGGCCGGTGAACATGGCTTTGGTCGCGATCGTCGCGGCGTGAGCCATCCCTTGCGACAGCGCGAAGGTCGTGATGAAAAGTCCAACGAACCAACTATTTTTTCTCATGCTTTTCTCCTCTAAAAAAGTTTTTAAGTTCGGTTTATAAAAATAAACAGCCCGTAGGCTGCTCAAACAACCATTATATTATGCGATCCCACTTTTTGCAATGAGATTTGGAGCAGGCGTTATTTTGTCTTCTCTGAGGGATCCGGTTCGTAGGTGTAAAGGTAGTCCCGCATGGCTTCTATCTGCTGGCCGGCATCGCCTCCCAGGACGTCGGGAAGCGGCGACTGGCCGTCCGGAAAGAAACCGGGCATCATTGTCCCCTCCTGGAGCGCCTGGGGGTCTTCGATCCACTTTTTCACCCACTCGGGCTTTAGACGGTGTTTGGTCAAGGCCAGTTCCGGGGCGAGGAACGAGGCTCCCAACGCGGCTGTATCAGGGCTCACTTGATGACATTTGGCGCACTGGAGCTTCTCAAAGAGCATTTTTCCGTTCTCAAGCTTTTCCGGGGTCGTGGCGGGAGCGGTGTAACCCTGGTAAGACACATCCTCATGCGCCAGGTTTGCGAAAGTGTGCACGAGTAACGCGGCTTCTTCGTCGGTCAAGCCGAAGGTGGGCATGCGGGTGGAAAGCCACGGGCGGATCGTGACCGGGTTTTTTAAGAATTCGTGGAGCCATTTTTCCTGCACTTTGGCTCCTTCCCCATCCAGCACCGGCGGGGCGGCGCCCTTGTCTTCGGCAAGTTCCCACAAACCGCCTGTTTTTCCGTCGAACGTGTGGCAGCCCGTACAGTTCAATTTTGAGACCAAGAGCCGCCCCTTTTCGGTCTCAAGTTCCTTCGTGTCGAGTCGTTTATGCATTTCTAGCGGGATGTGTTCCTCGGTGAGGCTCAATACGAACGTCGTCAAGGCATCGATCTCGTCGTCGGTGAAATTGAAATGTGGCATGCGCAGTTTTTCATAATAGGAGCGCATCTTCCCCTTATCAAAAATGCGGGGCTCCTTGAACTTTTGGGAGAGCCAGTCCTGCCGTGTGTGGTTCAAGCCGTGGACAAAACCAAAATCGAATTGATGGATGTCCTTTGAGCCCTCGTGCGTCAGTTCGGTACCGATGGGTTTGGCGTCCTCAAAGCCCTTGATCGTGTGGCAGGAGTAGCAACCCTGATGCGCGATACTCTTTTTCCCTAAGAACTGCAACTTTTCCTCCGCGCTCATATTGGCCAGGGACTCCTCGGCTTCGCTGCGACGCTGCGTGGCTTGAAGGTGGGTCATGACGAGCTCATCGATGACCTCAGGCTTGGCGGCAGGAACAGGGCTCGATTCAAAGCCGGCATTCCTCTGGGAAAGAAGATAGCTTGTGATGTCCGAGGCCTCCTGATCCGTCAAGCGGAGGCTGGGCATGCGCGTTTCTTCGGAAAAATGTTTTGGGTCCTTGATCCACGTGTAGAGCCATTCGGGGCTGACCTTGCTTCCCAAGCCAGAAAGTTCAGGACCATGATCGCCCGCCTGGACCCCCGCCGCTGAGTGACAGCCGAGACAGCCTACTGCCTTGACGAGCTTCTCCCCTCGCGCGGAGTCGCCCGGCACGGGAGGCTTTGACAACGTGACTTCCCCGGAGTTTTTCAAAAGATAGGCGGAAATGCTTTGGATCGCGGCATTGCTCCGCTCACGGTCCTCCGGTGAGGAGGTATTGGAAAGGTGGAAGATGCGCGGCATTTGGGTCGATGGGCGGAAAGCCGTAGGATCCTGAAGCCAGCGGACGATCCACTCCTCGTCCAGCTTCGATCTGACGTTCTTGAGGTCCGGCCCGGTTTTCCACGCGCTCTCGAACCCCGCGACCTTGTGACAGTTGAAACAGCCGCTTGTCTCCGCCAGTTTTCTGCCTTCATTCAGCTTGGAGGCTTGCGGTACTTCCACGGTATTCGTGTGGCATTTCGCGCAGGCGGCCTGGATGTGGTTGAGCGGAAGCATTTTCGCCTCCCATTTTTCAAGTTCCCGCCACCCGTATTTTTTCCGCCATTCCTCTGCTTGTGTTTCGCTCTGCGGGGTGTGGGCTGAATCTTTGAAGCTCACCGAATGGCCGCTGCCGCTGTGGCAGGTCGTGCAGCCAAATTTCTCGACCGGGTGCGGGGAATTTGCTCCCAGATAAAGATCCATTTTCGGGTGGGTTCGGAAGGGCTGAGGCGCGTCCTCGAAACCCTTCTGGTCGATGCCCAAGTGGCAGGTCATGCAGCGGTCCACTTTCTGGACCTTGGCAAAATGGTAGTCGTCGTAAAGGTCCTCCAGCACCACCTGCTGGACCTTGAGGCTGGGGGCCAGGAAATCCACCATCGGAGCGTTCAAAACCTCCGTGGCGATGCTGGGCTTGAGAAGGGCCACTTGCTTTTCGATCCGGCCCTTCTCGTCAAGGAGAGCAGCCAGCTCCTTTTCGAAAGCCGCTTCCTTCTCAATGAACTTTCCGGCGAGCGCGTCTTTCTCCTCTTTTTTCTTTTCCAGGCTTTCCAGCTCAAGCTTGGCTTTCGCGAAACCCGGTTCCAACTCTTTCAGCTTCTTAGCGTACAGGACGGCTCTGGGGTCGCCGTGAACGGTGTATTCCTCAAAAAAATACTTGTACGAATCCTGGTACTGCTTCAGGTCCTGCGTCCGGCCGCGGGCCTTCGTCACCTGTGTCTCGAGCCGCGAGATCTCTTTCTCGAGAGGCCCGACCTCCTTGCGGTGCGACTTGAAAGCGGCCTGCGCTTCTTTAAGGCTCTTTGTGAGGGTCTCCAGCTTTCGCTTGTCGATCTTTTGGTCCGCCTGCTTGAGCTCCGCCTTCGCCTTCTCGAGCTTCATCGCGACAAATTTCTTCTGCCAGACTTTCCATTCCCTCGAATGGTCCATCAGCACGATCGCGACCAGGCTCCCCGTGAGGACGATACTTATCACGGCAAACCACATAAATGTTTTGGGAATGCTGTAAAGGGTAGGGTTTTCTTTGGGCATGGCCTAGATATTGAAGAAAAATTCGGGGATGGCCACGAGGTATTTCAAATTGAACGCCCAGCGCAGATACATCTTGATGGGCAGCGACAGCATCATGAGCAGCAGGAACATCAGGATGCTGTAGCGGACCGGCTCGAGCTTCTTGTAGATGCCCTTGAAGAAAGTGGCCGCGAGAACCGCCGGCGGCACGATGAGATAAGTGAATACCAAAAGAATGCCAGGCGCTTCGCGTATGAACCATAGTTTCGGAAGCCCCCAGCTCAGCCACTTGATAAAAATGAGCTCGGAAAGATTGACGTTCACAAGCGGCACCACTTTGTGGACGTCCCAGGTCTCGAATGGGCCGAAGAAGTTCCAGTTCGGTCCCCTGAGGAACGTTCCCATGAAAATAAGCAGGTTCCACAGGATCCAGAACCCAAAAATAAAGACTGAGATGATCTTGCGGCGGTTCTTGAAGGAATAAGTGCCGCTCGGCTGGGGGTCCCTGTCTATATAAGGAATGGCGCATAGGCCCACAATGATGAGCGTCGGCAAGAGCACGCCCGCGATCCACGGGTCAAAATAAACGAGCATCTCCTGCAGGCCCAGAAAATACCAGGGCGCTTTGCTGGGGTTGGGCGAAACGGTCGGGTTGGCGGGTTCTTCGAGCGGGGCTTGGAGGAAAATGGACCAAAGCACGAGTCCCACTGCGTAAGCCAACGCCGTGACAAATTCGATGAAAATGAGATACGGGAAAACCAGGACTTTATCGTTTGTCTCCGCCTGTTCGACGGTCGGCAGTCCCTTTTCCACCCGCATGTCATTTTTGACAGCCTTACGGATCGAGTACCACGTGAAGAACCCAAAAATGAAGATCATCGCGACGATGGGCACATTGTCCGGCATGCTGACGATGCTTCGGAAATGCTTGTCGGTGAGACCGAGTCCGAAGAAACCTAGCGTGATCACTAGGATCACAAGGCTTACCCACTTGGACGTGGCCTGTCGGGGGAAAATCAGGAAGAGGGCCACAAAAAAGGATGCGGCGGTGAAAATTGTGACGGGAGAAGAAACGGCGTTGACGGCTTGCTTGATGGCTTCGAGCATCGGTTAGAGCGGGCCGCTGATCCCGCCGTCCTTTCGGATCCTCCAGAAGTGGACCGACATGAGAAGCACGAGGATGGTGGGAATAAAAACACAGTGAAGGATGTAAAAGCGCAGCAGCGCCCCCGCGCCGACGAAGCGGCCGCCGAGTAGTGCGAAACGCACGTCACTGCCTGCGTGCACGAGTTGGATATCCCCTACCGCTAAAAGGGCCGCGCCGGGGCCTTCATGGCCCAGGAAAGGCGTCGCACGCGCCATATTGCTGCCTACCGTGATGGCCCACATGGCTAGCTGGTCCCAGGGCAGGAGGTAACCGGTGAAGCTCAATAACATTGTGAGGACTAAAAGGATAACGCCGATGACCCAGTTGAACTCGCGCGGCGGCTTGTAGGAGCCCGTCATGAAGACGCGGAACATGTGAAGCCAGACGGTGATGATCATCGCGTGCGCGCCCCAACGGTGAAGCTCCCGCATAATGCCGAAGGGCACGTGCTCGCGGAGCGCCATGATGTCATTGTAGGCGTATTCGACGGTCGGTCGGTAGTAGAACATCAGAAGAATGCCGCTCACGACGAGCGTGAGGAAAACAAAAAAGGAAAGACCGCCCGCGCACCAGGTGAACCCGAAGCGCGCGCCGGATTTGCGGACCTTCACCGGGTGAAGATGGAAAAAGACATTCGACATGACAGAAAGCGCGCGGTCGCGGTCCGAGGCCGTATAGCCGTGCCGGAACATCGACTTGTAGATCTGGGAATCCATGATAGCTTTACCCAGGTCAAATTTCGGTTTTTTCTCCTGATCCGCCATTTATTTTCCTTTTCGGGCTATGAATTTAAAAAAGATTCGGGGTTGTTCCACTCCCCTTTTTCCTGCTGGAACTTTTTGCTCTTATCGACCAGGATCTGGCCGTCTTCCGCCAAAGAGATCTTGTAGCGCTCCAGCGGACGCGGCGCGGGGCCCTCAAAATTGATGCCGGTCTTGTAGAAGCCGCTGCCGTGGCAGGGGCATTTGAATTTGTTTTCGTTGGTGAGCCAGTTGGGCGTGCAGCCCAAGTGCGTGCAGATCGTAGAAAGGGCGTACATTCCCTCCGCGGTCTTCATCATCCAAACGCCAAATTTCTCTTTCCAGCGCTCGTCGACGACCCCGATCTCGTAATCGGCGGGAAGGCCCGCTTTGAAGGAAGTGGGAGGCTCAAAGATGACGTTCGGGAAAAGAAAACGGAGCACGATAGAAAGCGCGCCTCCGGTGGCGGCGGCAAAGCTCACCCACGCGATCCCCACCCAGGAGAAAAATTTTCGGCGGTCCATGGTTCCCGCTGCGGACGCGGCCGGGGCCGGCTTGGGCGCGGGCGCCGCAGGCGCAGGTGGATTCGTTGGAGGAACCTGTTCCATCTCTAGGATTTCCCGTTCTTCTGAAGCGTGAGCGCGTTCATCGCGGCCTGCCTGACTTTCAGGCTTTTTTCACCGCGCGCCGTTATTTCTAGGATTTTAATAGACTCAGGCTTCTTTATCAAGGCTAATCCTTTGGTGGCGTTGATCATCGCGCTCTCGATCTCCGCTTCGGACATGTTGAGCGAGCTCAATTCCCCTCTTTCCAGCATTTTGGAGAGTACCGGCAGGCCCGAATCGTCCCCTAGACGCGCCAGGCTGAGCGCC
>CAZBAY010000221.1:0-1841 GCA_964489945.1 uncultured Planctomycetia bacterium | reverse complement strand
CGCGGCCGAGGTGGAAGTCGACCGGTTGAATGGGGAGGTCAGAAAGCTCGACAAGCAGGCCACGGACCTCGGCTTTGAGGTTTTCTCGCTGACGATCCTGAAGGACTACCGAGAATACCTCTCAACTCTGCAGGAAAAACTCATAGCGGCCGAGGCGCGCCTTGTGGGCGCCGCACCGGCGGATCAGCCCGCGATCCGGACGGACATCAAGGTCCTGAAAGGCCTGATCGTGGAAGCCAAAAAGAATTTCACCTACGCGACACCCGACGGCAAGACCGTCGTCATCGTGATGCCGGTCGAGTACGTCTCGAAGGTCCGTGAGATGACCGAAGGCCGCCGCGACACCGGCAAGGCGCTCCTGCCGGACGAGAAAAAGGCGGTCGAGAAAGGCGGCTACATCAAACGGAACCTCGATGACCCATCCGCTCAGCCGGAAATTTTCCAGGCGGAACATCAGGCCCGGGCGCTTTTGATGAAAGAAATGGCGCTCGGCGAGCTTCAAGGGAAGATCCGGGCGCTTGAGCCGCGCGCCGCCGAAGCGGGTGTGGCCGACGAGATCGAAAAACTCCGCGTCCAAATGCGGGAGATCATCCGCACGAACATCATTTACGTCACCGAGTTCGTGGCTGAGAAGCGTGTCCGCTTCATGATCGAGATCAAATTCGGAAAAGACAGCGTCGACGCGGACCTCGCGCGTTTGGAAGCGATGTCCCGCCAATCGGACACGAGGCTCGCCTGGGCGGAAAATGGGTTTGTCGTCGAAGAGGCCGCGGGCGCGCAGAAAAAGATCATTGATAGCCCCGTCGAAGTCCAAAAGCACGTAGATGAACTGGCCCTTGAGACCTCGAGATTGCAGAAAAGCAAAGAAGACTTGGAACGCCGGATCAAGGCGCTGGCGAAAGAAAGGGAAGAAAAGAAAGCGGACGCCGCCGCGGCCAAAAGACTCGATGAAGAGATCGAAAAACAGAAGAATGGGCTCGTGGACCTGAGTCTCCGTTACAAGAACGCGCTCCATGGCCAGTACCAGAAAGGCAACAAGACTTATAAAGTAGGTTTCGGTTTTGAACAGGCCGCCGCCGAGGTGGTGAGGGCCGGCCGCACATTGCCTCCCGCCGGGCAGTCCGAAGAGCAGTGGTATGACGGGCTTCTCCCGAGCTCGCGGACACGGGTTCCCGGCGTCATCGAAACGGCGGTCCAGATCCCCGTTGATTCCAGAGCGTTCGGAGATTTCAAGATCCCCGTTGACACCGCTAAAGGCGAAAAACTTTCCGAAGTGACCCTTTTCGGCGAAAAGAGGGCCCAGTGGATCGTCTCGGACAAACTGGGCAACGCGGTCATTGTTTACGAGGGGCAGAAGGCCGGCAATGAATTCCGTCCGGTTAAAGTGATCCGCCAAACGTTCAGCGGGGAGCTGGGGCGGCTGGGCGTGCCTTCGACGAAAGAAATTTTTGTGTTCGATCCGTTGAAAGACAGGGGGATGGGCGCGATCCTCGAAAGAGGCGAGATCAGCTCGACACTCGAGGATTACACGAAGGACAGGAAGATGGCGTTCACCATGCGTCGCATCGACGGCAGCGCCTATCAGGAAGAGCAGGTCGGCGGCACTCAGGCGCGGAAGGTCGAAGGAAGGATAGAGAAGGACGCCTTCGGCAAGGAGACCTTCGCGACCGAACGCTTCACCGAGCCCATTTATGCCGATCCCCGCTGGGCGGCCCTCGGCATCGCTAGCCGCAGTGAGACGCGTATTTTCGACCGCGACCATCCTTTTGACCGGGCCAAGTCAGCTCTCGTCGACCGGGCCGAGATCCCCGATAAACTTCTCGACGGCACCGACACGCTCG
>CAZBAY010000220.1:0-4136 GCA_964489945.1 uncultured Planctomycetia bacterium | reverse complement strand
GTGTGGGATAAAACGGGCAGGCCCCTTTTTTACGCGAGATCGCTTCTCGTTGACTTGAAACTCATCCCCTTTTTCCGCGAGAAAAAGATCATCATCAACCGGTTCACGCTGGATTCGCCCGTTTATGAATGGCTTCTAGATGCCCCGTCCGCTCCCGTCCTGCCGGTGCCCCGAACCCGCATTTCCGGCCAGATCGCGGTCCCCGTGGTGCCGAACGGAAAAAAACTAAAGCTCGCCGATGTCCAGCAGGGCCCCTACGCGCTCCTCCCGGAAAATGTCTACCTTGAGGGCATCGACATCACGAACGGCCTTGTGATCGTCCGCAAATCCCGCCAGTCGCCTCCCGTGGAGATCCTGCGCGGACTCCAGATGCGCCTTGGATTTGATAAACCCCCCGCGCTTCAATTCAGCGGCTCTTTTCACCTCGGGAACAAACCGTATGCCGAGGTCCTTCTCAAAGGTTCATGGAACCTGGGGATGTCCCAATACGATCTTCTGTTCCAGACAAAAAGCGAGCGCGTGCCCGCCTGGTTCCTCGATTTCCAGCGCGGCCACTTTTTATCCCTTCAATCCGGAAAGGTCTTCCTTAAAGCGCGGCTCAAAAGCGCCCGCGACGGGCTGGCCGCCTTCAGGGCGGTGGTGGATCTCTCCGAGGCGAGGCTCCTGGCTAACAACGCCGATTATTCCGGTAAGATGGGGCTGGACGTCCAGGGTTTCTTTAATTTTAGGGACCGCTCTTTCGAGGACACCCGCGGAAGCCTGACCCTCACGGACGTCGATGCCGTGAATATAGCGAAAACGATCCCCCGCGTGGACAACCTAACCGGCAAGGTCTTCTTTGAACCCGATCTTCTCACGGTCGAATCGTTACGCGGGGATTATAAGAAAGTGGCTTTCCACGCGAACGGGACGGTCCGCTCTTTCAAGGAACTTTATCTGACCGGGCGCATCCATTCCGACTCAAGCCTCGACCGGGTCCTGTCGCTCGTGCCCGACCACTACCAGAAAGCGTTGAAAGACTATCAGGTCCAGGGCGCGTGCCTGTCCGTCACGAGCATCAGCGGCTCGCTCAAAAAACCCGAGGCGCTCCGCATGGATCACAAACTCCTCGTCAGCAAGACCTCCGTGAAAAACCCGGCGAAAAAAATAGATATCACGAGGCTTTCGGCGGAGATCTTCCTGGACGACACCGGTTACCGGGTGCGCAACTGCCGCTTCCTCAACTCGGGAAAACCCCACTCGCTCGACGCGTTCGTTCCGACATCGCCGCAGGTCGCCGGCAAGCTGGATTTCCAGACGGAGGATCTTTTGCTTGCCGCCACTTACTTTCTGGACAAGCACCACGCCCGGATCGACAAGGGCACCGCGATCACCCGCGGGATCGTGGCTTCCTTTCAGGGACAGATCTCCCATTTCACGAACCCCTACCTGGATATCAAGGGTGACATGGAGGCCGATCTCGCGAAAGCATCAAAATATTTTGAGGCCCAGGCGCCTGCCCTGAAAAACGCGGGGCTCCGCGGGACCCTGAAAAGCCCATTTCTGCTCAAAGGGCATTGGAACGACCCGGCGGGCTGGGACCTTCAAGCCGATATGAAAGTCTTTCCCCTTTTCCTCAAAAATAAACTTCGCCTTGAAAATTTTGAAATGCAGATCCGTATGAAAAACCAGATCGTCAGCGTCCCGCATCTCCAGGCGCTGGCCTACCAGGGCGTGCTGAACATTCACGGTTTTTTTGATCTTTCAAAAAAAGGGACGTTCTTTGACATCCACGTCCGCGGAAACCAGGTCCACCTTAAGGACCTGCTGAAGGACCTCGACCCCAAACAGGATAAGCTTGCCGGCACGGCAACCATTCAGTTTTCGATGAACGGTTACCTCAATGCCCAACGGACCTTCCGCGGCACCGGAGCCGCTGACATCCGGGACGGCTTTCTTTTTCAAACGGATCTTTTCAAGCAGATGGGCGAACCGGTCGCGTTCGTCCGCGTGGAAGGCCTCGACAGCGTGGCCTTTCACTCAGCCAGCGGCACGTTCGCGATCCGCGACAAAAAAGTGTGGACGGACAACCTTACGCTGATGGGCAGCACGGTGGACCTTTCGCTGAAGGGAGCTGTCAGCTTCGACCAGAACGTCGACATGGTGATGAATATCCGTTATTCGGAGGATATCGTCCGGGGCGCTGAGGACACCGGCGGGATCATGCCGTTCGTCATTCAAACAGCCGAGGATCACATTTCGCAGTACAAGGTAAGCGGTTCATTAAGTAAACCGGAATACGAGAAACTTTCTTTGGCGCCGGGCAGGTAGGTAAAACCGGGTCAGCTCTTCGAGGAGTAGGCCAGGATCTCTTTGACCGCAGCCCGGAGCGCCTTTCCCCGGTGGCTCACGCGGTTTTTCGCGGCGGGCTTCAGTTCCGCGTACGTCTTCGAAAAACCTTCCGGGATGAAAACGGGGTCATAGCCAAAACCGTTCTTCCCTTTTATCTCCGCGGCGATCGAGCCTCTGCACTCTCCCCTCACCGCTTTGATGAACTTCCCTTTGTCATAGATCGCGATGACGCAGACGAATTTGGCCTTCCGCTTTGATCGCGGGAGGTTTTTTAAAAGACGTAGCAGCTTCCGGTTGTTGTCTTCGTAGTTGCATCCGGGCCCGGCAAAGCGCGCGGAATAAACTCCGGGCTTTCCTTTGAGAGTTGAAACCATCAGCCCCGAATCATCCGCGATCGTGAGCATTTTGGTGTGCTTGGAGTAGAGCCGCGCCTTTTTCCGGGCATTGGCCTCGAACGTACGGCCATTCTCATGCGCCTCCGGGCAATGCGGAAAATCCCTCAGCGACAGGACGTTGACACCCGTGCCCTTGAGAAGCGCCTGCAGCTCCCGCAGTTTGTCCTTGTTCTTGGTGCCGATCACGATCTGCTTTTTCATGAAGATCTAACTAGTGTGACGCAGCCGAAAGCGTGGTCGATTCATAGATCGGCTCGACCTGGTCATCAGCGGACATAAAGCGCATGTTAAAAGCTTTGCGGGGCGCGTCCGAAGTGTTACGGCCGCTGGAATGCAGCAACCAGGAATGAAAAATATAAAATTCTCCCGGTTTTGCGATAAAGGAAGAATGGCGTGAATCATTGATCTCGGCCATCACGCCCGCGTCGTCTTCGTGCTTGGCATTAATATACTGCCTCCAATCGCCGTAAAATCGACGATGACTTCCCGGCTTGACCAATACCGCGCCATTGGATTCCGTCACTCCCGAGAGACTGAGCCAGACGGACACGGTCGGGACCGGAGAACCATCGCGGCGGTATCCGCCATTGTGATCGCCAACATCCTGGTGCCAGGGAAATGTCAGTTTCACGCCAACGGCCGTTTGAGGCATTTTGTGAACAAAGTGGGGTTTGAACAGTTTGACCTCCCTGGAATTTAAAAGCTGCGAAATGCGTGAAACAATGGATGGGTGCGAACAAACACTTTTAACCTGCGGACTTTTTAGATCATCGTCGTAGTTCTTTTTTACCGGCAGATCAGCCAGCCATCTTACTTCGGGCGCTTCGCAGGTGAACGGCCCCAAATAGCCATTTTCCAGAAAAAACATGACTTCATTTTTTGAAAGTCTATACGCGGGCTCATTGATGGAATCCGCGATCCCCTCATACTGACTCAGAGCCCTATTTTGCCTGCTCTTCCAGGCGCTGGATCTTTCCCAATAGGCGCCCTGTCGGCCTCCGTAATAGTCGGAGAGAACGCCATCCATGAGCTGCAAGGTCCTTAGAGCGGACTCCGGCGAGGTGAGGCAAACCGGCCGGGAGCCAGTGGAGCGGCCAAGCAGGTTTTCAACGATCGCACCGATCATCGGACCATGCGCGTCAGGAAGTTTGGAAAAAGAAGCGGTGAGTTTCCTGCTTTTTGGTTCGGCGGCGGCCAAGGGCAGCCCTCTTTTAAGTTTATTCAAGATCCGGATCGCTAGAGTTAGTTTTTCCTCTCGAAAAATTTTTGGGGGATAAATTTCAAAAACGCAGGGCGCCCAGGGATCTACGCATGAAAGCGATAATTTACCGAGACTTCCCTGAATGATCAATTGCTCGTCGTCTGTCCTTGCCGTAAAATCCCATAAAGCCGCCCCAAGAGCGCCGTCTT
>CAZBAY010000219.1:0-3598 GCA_964489945.1 uncultured Planctomycetia bacterium | reverse complement strand
CAGGCCATTCTCCCTTGAAAGGGTAAGATCCTGAACGTCGAGAAGGCCAGGCTCCATAAAGTGCTGTCCAATGATGAAATTTGTACGATCATCAACGCCCTCGGGACCGGCATCGGGGAAGACTTCAATATCGAGAAGCTCCGGTACCACAAGATCCTTATTATGTGCGACGCGGACGTCGACGGCAGCCATATTCGCACCCTGCTTCTCACCTTTTTCTATCGCCAGATGCATCAGCTGGTAGAGAAGGGGCATATCTACATAGCTCAACCCCCTCTCTATAAGATTAAGAGAGGCAAAAGGGAGGAGTATATTGAGACTGAGGCGCAGATGAGCGAGCTTCTTCTGGAGCTTGGAAGCGAGGATTTGACCTTGCTGAGGGTGAAGGACAAGGAAAAAATAGCCGATAAAAAACTTCTAGAAGTTCTTAACCTATTGGTATCATTAGAGAAGCTAGCTGCGGGCATAGAAAGGCGTGGAGTAACCATTCCAAAATATCTGTCATTTAGGGACAAGAAGACCAAAACACTCCCTATTTATAGGGTAAAAGTGGAGGGAGAAGACCAGTTTTTATACAACGATGATGAGTTAGCGGACGTCATTAAGAAGTTTGAGAAGAAAAAGGGCAAGGAAATCGACCTGGGCGAGGCTGATAAGAAGAGCGGAGACAGAAAAACGGTCATCACCAAGGAGCTTGATCTAGTCGAATTCTTTGAGGCCGACGAGCTCTATGAGATCATCAAGCGGTTCGATAAGCTAGGGCTCGATATTGAGGACTACCATGAGAGGGCGCCCGAGGAGAAAAAGGAAGCCAAGACCAAAAAGGCGGAGAAAGAGGCCTTTAAAAAGAACATGCTCTACCGGATAGAGAAAAAAGAGGCCGATCCGGTCTATCTTGAGAATTTGGCCGAAGTTTTGAGGTTTATACAGGCGGAGGGCAAGCGGGGGCTAGCCATTCAACGCTACAAAGGTCTCGGAGAAATGAATCCTGAGCAGCTTTGGGAAACGACGATGGACCCGGAGAAGCGGACCGTTTTGAAGGTGACGCTTGAAGACGTCGTTGAGGCGGATAAGACCTTTACGACGCTCATGGGCGATGAAGTAGAGCCGCGGCGTGAATTCATCCACAAGTACGCGCGCGAAGTCCGCAACTTAGACATTTAAAAAAATTATGGCCGATAAAATAGAAAAACAACCGCCGGACAAGAATCTCTATACGCGCAACGAGAAGGTCGTGCCCGTCTTCATCGAGCAGGAGATGAAGACCTCCTACCTCAATTATGCGATGAGCGTCATTGTGGGCCGGGCGCTGCCGGACGTGCGGGACGGCTTAAAGCCAGTCCATCGCCGCATCCTCTACGCGATGCAGGAACTCAGCCTTAATCACTCCAAACCCTATAAGAAATGCGCGCGTATCGTCGGAGAAGTGCTGGGTAAATACCATCCGCACGGCGACACGGCCGTTTACGACACGCTCGTCCGCATGGTCCAGGATTTTTCTCTTCGTTACCCGCTCGTGGACGGCCAGGGTAACTTTGGCTCTGTCGACGGCGACTCCGCCGCCGCAATGCGTTACACAGAGGCCAGGCTCGCGGCCATCACCGATGAGATCCTGGGCGATATCGAAAAGAACACCGTCAATTTCGCGCCCAATTTTGACGAAACACTGGAAGAGCCGACCTTGCTTCCCGCGGCGCTCCCCAATCTTCTCTGCAACGGTTCAAGCGGCATCGCGGTCGGGATGGCGACCAATATCCCTCCGCATAATCTGAACGAGGTGGCGGATGCCGTCATCGCGATGTTGGAGAACCCCGAGATCCAGACGAAGGACCTCATGAAGTACGTGAAGGGCCCAGATTTTCCGACCGGCGGCATCATCTGCGGCGGCCAGGGCATCAAGGACGCCTATGAAACGGGCCGGGGCCTCCTTAAAGTGCGCGCGAAGGCCGGCGTTGAACAGCTGAAGAATGGCAAGCAGGCCATCGTCGTTAGCGAGATCCCCTACCAGGTCAACAAGTCCAAACTCATCGAAGCGATCGCGGATCTTGTGAACGAAAAAAAGATCGAGGGAATATCCGACGTCCGCGACGAGTCCGACAAAGAGGGCATGCGGCTCGTTATCGACCTGAAGCGCGACGCCAACTCCCAGGTGATCCTAAACCTGCTTTATAAGCACACGCAGATGCAGGAGACGTTCGGCATCATAGCGCTGGCGCTCGTGGACGGCTCGCCGAGGGTCCTGAAACTAAGGGAGATCATTCACGAATATATCCGCCACCGCAAAGAGATCATCGTTCGCAGGACAAAATTCGATCTGGAGAAAGCGAAAGACCGCGCGCATATCGTCGAGGGGCTGATGAAGGCGGTCGACATCCTCGACAAGATCATCAAAACGATCCGCAAATCCAAGACCCCCGCCGACGCGAAGGTGGCCTTGGTCGAGGAGTTCGAGTTTTCCGAGCGGCAGGCGCAGGCCATCTTGGAGATGCAGCTCCAAAAACTCACGGGCCTTGAGATCCACAAACTGGAAGAAGAATTCAAAGAGCTCCTTAAGAAGATCGAGTACCTCGAATCCATTTTGAAGTCCGAGAAAAAAGTGATCGAAATTATCAAAGAGGAGCTGGGAAAATTAAAAGAAAAATACGGTGATGAGCGCCGCACCGAGATCTCAAAGAGCGACGCCACGGTGATGGAGATCGAAGACCTGATCGCCGAAGAGGATGTCGTCGTGACGATCAGCCACCAGGGTTACGTGAAGCGCCTGCCCGTTACGACGTACCGCAAACAGAAGCGTGGCGGCGTGGGAGTGGGCTCGGGTGTCGTCGACGAGGACTTTGTCGAACATCTCTTTATCGCCTCGACGCATGACAACCTCCTTTTATTCACCTCGAAGGGCAAGGCCTTCATGATCAAGGTCCACGAAGTCCCACAGGCCAGCCGCATCGCGAAGGGCAAATTTATCGCGAACTTCGTGTCGCTTGCGCAGGGCGAAGCGATCACGTCCTATATCCCCGTCCGGAAATTTGAAGAGGGGCAATTCCTTGTCTTGGCGACGAAATTGGGGCAGATCAAAAAATGCGACCTGACGGATTTTGAGAACACCCGGCGCGGCGGCATCATCGCGATCGGGCTTGACCCGAAGGATGAGCTCATCGAAGCGGAGCTCACCGACGGCAAGCAGGAAATTTTCCTAGCGACGCGCAAAGGCAAAGCGATCCGGTTCCCCGAGACCCTCGTCCGCAGCATGGGCCGCGCGGCCGGTGGCGTGCGCGGCATCAATCTCGAGGCCAAAGACTACGTGATCGGGATGGAAGTGGTCACGAAGACCGCGACGCTTCTTTCCGTCACCGAAAAAGGTTTTGGCAAGCGCTCCCAGATCGACGAGTATCGTGTCACTTCCCGCGGCGGCAAAGGCGTCACGAACATTAAGGTCACCGACAAGAACGGCGAAGTGGTGGGTCTCAAATGCGTCAGCGACAAGGATGACCTCATGATCATGACCAAAGAAGGCATGGTCGTCCGCTGTACGATCAAAGACATCCGCGAAACGGGCCGCGTCGCCCAGGGCGTCCGGTTGATCAACCTTAAGAAAGACAAC
>CAZBAY010000218.1:0-8535 GCA_964489945.1 uncultured Planctomycetia bacterium | reverse complement strand
CCGAGAAGTGAACGTACTCCAGGGTGAGTTCCGGCTTCCACTCGTAGTCCCAGCGGTAGGTGCCGAAGAGGTTGAACATCCAGGCATCCCGGTCGCGCTGGAAACAATTGGAGCATGAAGCATAGTCACCGAACTGATAGGCGAGTTCACCGCCCAGCGTGATCTGGGAGATCGGGTCGAACTGGACCCGGCCGCCGATCGTGTGGGTGTCGTTGCCGTGGGTTGAGAAATCATCGTCATCTTCGCTATGTGTCCCCACGAGCGCCGCCCGGTCATTCTCTCCGACGTAGTAGGCTTCCGCCACCGCGTTGTATTCGGAGAACTTGTAGTTGACGTTCACAATGTAGAGGTCGATGTCGTCCTCGGGGTCATGCGCGTTCTCGTCGATCTTCGAGTAGACGAAATCGATCGTCCACGGGTTGAAGTCGAGAGTGGCGCGCAGCGCGTCGAAGGCGGTCGTGACCGAATATTCGTCGGCCTGGGTTTTGAAACTGGGATCCCATGACGTATGGTTGGAACCAATGACGAGTCCTCTGCCAAACCACAAATCCTGTCGGCCAAAGGTCAGAGTAAGGGGCTGGTAAAAGATCTCCTTCATCTGCACGTAGGCGAGGTCGAGCTCAACGTCGAACTCTTCGCCTTCAGAGGGATCGGCTTCTGTAAATGCGTCCGTCCCAGCGTTCCAGTCGCGCTGGTTCACGATGTTGATGACCGTGGAGACGTTGTCCGTGAGGTCCGCGGACACCTCGATCTGGGTGTTGGTGCGGAAGTAGTCGTCGCCTTCTGAGCGGTTGGTGGGTGATGAACCGTGGGTAAGCAAATTAGCAATACCCGAAGAAGGAACCGCTCCCGAATCATTCCCATCCTTCAGATCGTAGTTGTGTCGATAGAAGTGGTACAGGTCTATCGACCCGCTGACCTTGACGTTCTGTGTTTCGGCGTAAGCCGGGACCGCGAAGGCCGCGACAAGCGCCAAAACCAATAAGACTTTAGATATTTTCATTTATGACTCCTGTATGAATGGATGAGGAATATAAGTTAATGGTTAGGCTAGCAAAAAAGGGGCGTTATTGTCAACTATATTTTAACTATTTTTAACAAACCTGAGCCGCTCAATACACGCTTTGAATAAGGAGACCGGCGAAGATGGGAATGGTCAGGTTATCGTCGATGGGAGAGGAAAAAATTTCGATGAGCGACGCCGCAAGGGCGCCGAGAACGACCTGAAGAAGATTGATCGGCAGGTCCGTCTGAAGAAGCCCTAACCCGACCAGCATGCAGGCCGCGAAGCACGCGATCCCCCCCTCCAGCGTTTTTTCAGGGGTCACGTGAAAGCGTCCGTATTTGGTGCCCACGAGGGTCGACGCCATGTCTCCGAACACGGAGAAAACGATCGCGAGGATCGCCACTTCCCGCGCATACAGCACGATCGTCAGGGCCGCGCCGATCATAAAATAGGTGGCGCCGGTGATCTGCGCGACTTCCCTTTCTTTCGCGAGCGTTGAAAAAACTTTCAGCAAGACTTGGTTAAACCGCTCGTGATGAAAGCGAAAGGACTCCCCCGCCAAAAAAAGCCCCACCAGGAGCCCCGCCGTAAGCATTGCCGGCCCCTTGCCCCAGAAATAATATACAGCCGGGAGAATGAGGCCGACAGTCCTTACAGATTTTCGATAAATAATGTTCATAGCGCCTCAGTAGGAAAAAACATCATCCGGAAACGTGGAAAAAGGCTTCGAAGGAGTCCAACCCTCCGGCACAAGAAACACCGCGTCGATCACGAAGATATAACGCCGTGAATGCGGAGCCGGCTGCGCGATCCGAAACTCGATTTCATGCTCCCCGGGTTCAAGCACAAAATCACCGACCTTTGTAAAGACCATCGCATCGGCGTAACTGTACCAAAGAAAGAACCTGCTTTTGAAGATCCGCATCAAGAGCTCGGTCTTGCCTTCCTCATCGATAGGGACTTCCCGGGCGCCGTCCAGGACGACTTTGTAAGGACTGTAATCAAAACGCCCTTTTTGAGAAGACCCGCCTGGAGCCCGCCCCGCGACAAATAGTTTGTACCTCCCCGCCCGCTCGACCGGCAGGTGGTACTTCAAAGAGATAAATCCCTCACTGGGCAGCCGGTCCGTATTGATCGCCAGCGATCTCTTGCCAAATACGTCCTTGTGCGTTTGGATCCAAAACTCCACCGTATTCATCCCGGCGGGCTTTTCTCCCTCGACGATCAAAAGTTGGGGGGATCCATAAAAAAGACCGAAATCGGACTTCAAAAGACGTTCGTTCCACGCCCGGGACAGGGGACTCACCCAGAACACCGCCGCGAGCGCGAACAAAATAAGGGCCTTGTTGTGGTTGACAAGGAGCAGGAGATCCGACCAGACCGTCGCCCAGAATTTTTTCTCAGGGCCGGGAATCATAAGGAGATCTGAATTTCAAAAGATGAAAGTAATCGACGAAAAGGTACATAAAAAGCATGAACGCAAAATAAAGCTCGCGGTACTCATTGAAAGGCATCGTGGGCCAGACAAATCGCATCAGGGATATGTGCTTCGTCTTCAGGAGGATCCCCGGAATGACAGCCAGGCTCAGCATCCCAAACCACATGCCGAAACAGACCGATTTTGGCATCAAGGGCAGCCCCAACATAACATAGGCTTTCTTCACCCTGCGTGAAAAGTAAGTGAGAAGGGGCAGAACCGCTGCGAAAAGGAACATGACGAGGCTTCCCCCGACGATAATAGGCGTTTTTAATGACGCGAGATTATGAAGATTGAACTCTCTCTGGAGATTCTCTCCCAATTGGAAGGGAGTGGGTTTCGGAAAAAAGATCCTTTGTCCCCATGAAATTTCCTCGCCGCCCGCAAAAAAAAAGACCAGACATCCGGCGAGAAAAAGGAAGTGGTGTTTCCGCAAAATGGATTTGCGCATCCAGAATATCCGGTAACAGCAATAAGCGCCCAGCAAACAAAAGACCGCCGTCAAGGTCTCCGCCGGACCGTCCTCCCCCATCCGACGGTCTTCCATAAAGGGAAAAAATGCGAGGCCCACCATTGCGAGAGAGAGCGCGACAAAAGAAAGCGAGTAGACTCGTGCCATCAACTGCGGGCGGGAGCCGTCGTTTCTTTGGGAAGCGCGGGCTTGGCGACGGGCTGTTCGGTGAATGTCAGGAACTCGATGTCCCGGACATTGGCGGCGAGCACTAAGAGAGCGAAGCACATGGAGAGAAACGTCGAGACGGCGTAACCCAGGCCCATCCACTCCGGCTTCCAGTGGATGACGGCAAACGTCGCCCCGACATTCGAGAAGAAAAAGAAGATCGAGACCGCGAGGGCCTCCCTCCGGCGGTTGAAATAAAGGATGATGATGATCGTGACAAGGAGGAACGCGTGGAAATACGCGCCCAAGCCCGCCGCGCGGACGGTCCACAGATGCTCCGGCTTGAGGCTCATGAATGAAATGAAATGCGGCGCGCCAAAAACGTAAAGCGTCGTCACCACGGTCTGCAGCACGAGCATCCTCGAGGCCGAATCGTAAAGGACCTGGACCATTTCCTTCTTTTTGGCCAGGATCATCTGGTAGGAGCCCTTGTTCAAGATCGCGCCATAAAATCCTTTATAGCTTTCATAGAAGTTCGTTTCCAGGTCCACGAGAAAATGCGCCAGCGCGGGGATGATCGTCACGAACGCGATGAACATGCAGCTGTCATAAGGATAATGAGAATAAAAAAGCGCGCCGATGTGGTCGCCGGCCGGAGAGAACCAGTAGATGATCTTGTCTATCCAGATCGCCGTGAAATAAAAAATGCCGATGAGAAGCAGGTCAAAATACTTGTCGATCTGCCTGAAAAAATCGAACCGGCAGGTGATCGGCGAATCAAATTCGTAAAAAACGCGGAACATCAGGAGGAACGCGAGGATCACCTGCCCGGCCGTGAAACCGAACACGTGGCCCTCGAGGCCGTAGTACTTTCCGAGGACCAGTGCCCCGAAAAAGCTCGCCAGCGCCCCGATGAAGAATGACCAGACGATCGCCAGATAATCCCGCGAAGCGCTCAAAAAGATCATCGTCTGCCACACGCAGCTGATCGCGATGTACATCATGACCCCGGAGATCTTGAGGTTCAGCGCGAGGTCGGAGAACCAGTAGAACAGGATGGCCATTCCGCCCTGCGCCAGGATCGTGACGAGCATCAGCCCGACGTAATCCGGCAGCAAAATGTTCTTCTGCTTCAAATAAAGCCGGTCCGCCAGGAAGCGCGTCACGACGAGCTGTATCCACCCTGTCGTGATGAGGGAAAAAGAGAACGTGTACACCACCATCGTGCGGAAAAGCTTTTGAGGGCCGATCGCGAGATCGGGATAGGAGAACGTCCAGAGGAACGCCAGGCAAAAAATGGAAATGATCCACGGCCCGGCCGAGATGATACCGGCGTAAAGATAGGCCCGGATATCCCCGATAAAAGTGTCTTCGGCCATGAGCCTTCTCAGTTCAAAACCAATGCCTGCCATTTCTCCTACCTCCCCGCCCGGCTGACTTCCGGCCGGTTTATGAACGACTCGTACAAAGCGCGGTACCGCGACACCATCTCTTTTCGGTCATAATAGCGCTCCGTACGCGCGCGGCCCGCCCGCGACATCCGCTCCCACATTTTCTTGTCCCCCAGGATCGTCTTGATCGCGTTGGCCGTCTCGTGGGGATTGCCCGTCGCCGTGACGATGCCCGCGTGGCCCAGGACCCGGTCGTCCTCAGTGACCCCATGGATCAGCTCCCGGCACGCGCCCACGTTCGAAGCCACGACCGGCACGCCATAGCTCATGGCCTCCAGGACCGAGAGAGGCTGGGCTTCGCTGATGCTTGTCAACACCATGACATCTATCTTCGGGAAGTACTCATTCACGTCCACGTTTCCGGTAAAAACGATCGTTTCGCTCAGGCCCAGCATGTCCACGAGAACCTGGCACTCCTCGAAGTATTTCTCGTCCTCATCCACCGGACCCAGGATGAACACTTGTATCTCCTTCACGGTCTCGGACAGGATCTTCACCGCTCGAATGAAAGTTTTCACATCCTTGATCGGAACAATGCGCCCCACGAGAGCGATCACCGGCGAGGATCTCCGGCTGTCGTAGGTCTCCCGGCGCTTTTCAGGGATCTGCGTACCGTTGGGAATGATCTGTATCTTGGAGGGGTCCGCGCCGCCTTCGATCTGCATCCGCCGGTTCCCTTCGAAAAGGGTCACGATCTGATCGGCGTAGTGGTAAGCCAGGCGGCTTAAGCCGTCAAACTTTTTGATCCACAGGTCCTTGAGATAACCCAGGCTGGCGCTGGCCCGGCTGAGCTTTTCCTCGGGCGAATAGATCCACTTCGCCTTCCCGATCTCGATCCTGCGTTCATGGGTATAAATGCCGTGCTCGGCGAGAATAAAAGGGGCTTTCCTTTGGAACTTCGCGAGCACCGATAAAAGCCCCGCGTAGCCCGTGCAAAGCGCCAGATACACTTTCGCGTCCGGCACCGCCGCGTCGAAGATCTTCATGATCGGCGTGTGGATAAAGCGCATCGTCCAGTAATAGTCGACGAAGGAAGCGTCGCCGGCCGTGTTGACGAAATAGTCGGTCAAAAGTTTCCAGCTTTGCTTCGATCGCAGCATGTCCCGGACGCTCACGACGCGCGTTTTCCTGTCGATCAGCTGCCGGTAAACGTCCGCAAATCCGGAGAAATCGTTCTTTTCCAGGCCTCCGTAAAATCCGTGTATCAGTTTCCACGCCCTCTGCTCGTCGCCGCGGGACTTCCCCGACGTTTCTCCGTAATCGTGCACGAACACTTCACGAAGCTCCAGAATATTGGAAGGGATCTCATATTTGGGGGTCCGCAGCGCGTCGCCCATCGCGGAAATGTTGACGACAGAAAAAGTAACATCGCTCATCGAGGTCGTCATGTTCTGGACCCAGGACGAAACACCCCCGTACACGTAGGGGTATGTGCCTTCCGTGATGAGACAAACGTCCGTCTTCATGGCGCCGCCTTCCGTTTCGCCGTTCCCTTTAAGAACTCGTCGATCTTTTTCGCCAGCGACTCGTCCTTCGTTTCCTCCTGGATCTCCTGAAGCGCCCATTCCGCGTACACCCTGACATTGTGGGCCGTGTCAGATAGCCGAGCGGAAAAAAGAGGCTCCACGACACTCCGGCCGCCCGCCGTCCCCAGGCGCCGGCAGACTTCTTCCCGCACCTCGTCGCTGGGGTCGCTTTTGAGCATGTTCAAGAAAGCCGGGATCATGTGGGCATACTGAAGCTTCGCCAGCGCCCAGACGGCCGCTCTCCGGATATCCGCGTCCTCGTGCTTCAAAAAGGGCGCCAAGTGTCCGGCCGTGCTCCTGTCGCCGATATCGCCCAACGCGTAGATCGTGACGTAGAGGGTTCTCGTATCCTTTTCACCTAGAAGCTTGAGGAGCGGATTGACCGCGGCGAAGTCCCCGATCTGCCGCAACGCGTCGATGGCCAACTCCTTGAGCTCTTGATCCTCGTTGGAAAACGCGCTGACAAGCACCGGCACGGCTTTGATCTTCCTTTCGGCGGCTAAGGCCTTCATCGCATAAACTTTGGCAAAGCGGTTCTTCTCCCCGACAAGATACATCAACGCCTCCGTTTTCCGGTCGTGATCGATGCGGTCAAGCGCCTCGGCCGCCTCCGCGGACACCTTCTCGCTGGGCCCCAGAAGAAACGAGACCAATGGCGCGACCGCCGCCGGGCTCCTCGTTTTTCCCAAGTAACGGCAATACTGGACCTTGATGAAATCCATCTCCTTTTGAACGATCTTAAAAAGGGCGGGGATCGCCGACTCATCCCGCACGCGCATCAGCGCTTCCACGGCCTTTCCCCGGACAAAGGGGCGGGGACTTTTGAGGTCCTCAACGATCTTTTTAAGCTCAACCGTTTCCATTCAATGCTCCCGGCCGGTCCTCAAGAGGCCCAGTAATTGACGATCTCCCGCATCGGACCCTTGGTTTCCGGCATGCGCTTCATCGCCTCTTTCGCGTACCGCACGACTTCCTTCATTTGCCCTTTTTCATAAAAAATGTTTATCAACCCCACGTTCGCGTAAACATTCTCGGGGTCAAGCTGCGTCACCCGCTTGAACTTGGAAAGCGCCTCGTCATACCGCTTGGCCAGAAGCTCTAAATTGGCCAGATAGTTCATGATCTGGATATTCTCGCCTCCGAGGCTCAAAACTTTTTTGTACTCGCCGATCGCCAGGTCCAGGTAATACTGGCCCGCGTAGGTATCCAGGAGCCCGGACTCAAAATATTCCGCGTAGCCGTTCGCCAGCGCCAGATGAGAGTCGGCAGACTGGGGGTGCCGCTCGACCTCCTTGCGGGCCGCGAAGACATTCTCATTGAACTCCGTTTCGATCTGCGAAAGCTGGGAGGCAGCCAGGTAGCGCACTTCCACGCTCTTGTCGTCCAGGACCATCCGGAGGAGACGGATCGCGTCCTTCTTGGGAAGCCTTTCGGTCACGCTGATGACCCCGCGCCGCGCGGACGAGTTGTCCTCCCCCAAAACCTCGACAAGCGGCGTGACTTCCAGCTCCTGACTGATCCCCTCGACGAGTTTGTCGGGATCCATGTATTTTTCTTCCGGTTTGAAGTCATAGGTGATGTAACGGGAATACTCGTCGTAAGCGCTCGACCGCTCTGACGGCGAAGCGGCAAAAATAAGAAAAACCGCGAGCGTCATGAACGGCCCCACGGCGGGAAATGCCAGGGACATTAGAAAACTCATGATAAGCCAATTCTTGGGACTTAAGAGTTCGGCGCGGAGGGCGAAAAAATAGAGCGCGGCGGACAACGCCGCGCATGAAGCCGCGTGTAGTACGGCCAGAAAAGAAAGAAAAAGGGGTGTCAGGGTCTCCGGGGCGGCTTTTAAAAAGAGGGTGACGGCTAAAATTTCCAGCACGATCCCCGCCAGGATGCCGGCGATGATGAGGGCCAGCTTTCCGAAGTCTCCGCCTTTTTTACTCCTCGAAGAGCTCGTTGACATCTTTTAACTCCGGGCCGATGCCGCGCATCGTGAAACTCACGTCCAGGGGCTTCCCGGACTTCTCGAGGGCAGCCTGGATACGGCCTTGCACGACCTTGGCGCCTTCCTTGTCGGAACCTAAAAGGATCACCAGGAACACGTCCTCCTGAGCCGCCTTGGTGACGGTGTCACTGGCGCGCAGGCAGGGGCCCAGCGCCTGAAGCAAGGCTTTCGTTTTCGAGACATCTTTGAGCTTGAGAAAAAGCAGGCATGACTTTCGTCCGGTCACCTGAACATTCAGGATCTCCTCCCTCAATTTCCGGAGCGCGAAAGTATAGTTGTACACGCCGAGCGTATCGTCGTAGACATCTTTGCGGCGGACCATCGTCGTCGCCTGGGCATTGTCGAGAGACTTGGAGGCCCAATCTGCCAGGGACTTCAAAAATTTCACCTTGTCCGGGCTGAAGTCAAGGAACGGGATCTCGTCGATCAGGATGAAGCCGCGCGGATTGGTCAG
>CAZBAY010000217.1:0-8147 GCA_964489945.1 uncultured Planctomycetia bacterium | reverse complement strand
CTCTTGGTCGCCGGCCTATGCGGTGTTTTTTTCGCGCCACCGCTCGTGAAGGCCCGGGCGATGTCGCTTTTTGACGCGAAGGACGGTTCGGTCAATGAGCGTAAGGAACTCTGGTCGGAGTCCGTGCGGATGATCCGGAAGAGTCCCGGGTTTGGACACGGCGTCAACACCTACGCGAAGAACGAGCCGTTTTATAAGAAAGCAGGCCTGCGTATCGACAATCAGTACGCCCACAACGGGTATCTGCAAATGGCGGCGGAGATCGGGCTTTTTGGCCTGGCGAGTTTTCTCGCGGTTTTGTTCTTCTTTTTCTTTTCGACGATGGTTGTTTTCATTAAAGGTCCTCCGGGGTTCATTAAAATGGCCGGTCTCGCGCTTGTCTTCGGAGTCCTGTCATTCCTTATGCACAGCGCAACCGATACGAATCTCCAATCCACCCTTTTGATAAACACGCTTTGGATGGCGCTCGGGATCGCATGGGCCGCCCGCGGGATCAGCTCTACAGAGCGGGAGATCCGGAGGATCCTGTACGTCCGGACCGATAGAATGGGCGATGTGTTGATGAACCTTCCGGCGATCCGGCTCTTGCGTCAGACGTACCCAAAGTCCTGGATCACGCTTTTGGCGGATGCATCCGTGACCGCTCTTTTTAAGGGCCATCCGGACTTAGACGAAGTCATGACAGTCAACGCCTCATCCCTCAAGCGGAGATTCCGTTCGCGTCTTGAACTTGCCAAGCGGCTGCGCGAGGCGCGCTTTGATCTGGCCGTCGTATCGAACCCTGACAAGTGGCTGCACTTCATTACTTTTCTGGCTGATATTCCCGAGCGTATCGGGTGGCGGCATAAATGGTCCTTTTTTCTTTCGAAGAGCCGTCCGGAGCCCAGGGAAAAGGCGGGGCGGCATCAAATGGACTGGAATTCAGATCTCATGGGCCTGGTTTCGGATAAAAAATGGGATAAAAAACTATCGCTCGCCGTGGACGAGGGGGCGGGAAGCCGCGTGGAAGATCTGTTGAAAGAGGTTCTTCCCGTGAGCTCGGACCTCGTGGCCGTGCATCCGGGGACCAGCAATCCCGCCAAACGCTGGCCACTTGAAAAATTTACCGAGCTTTGCCGCCGCCTGGCCGCTGAAGGAACGCGTGTCGTGCTGATCGGCGGCCCCGAAGAAAGAGACACTGCGGACAGGATCGCGGCCGGATCCGCATCGACCCTTAACTGGGCGGGTCGGCTGAAGCTTGATGAGCTCGCCGCATTTTTGGGGCATCCCCGGGTAAGGCTGCTCGTTTCTTCGGACAGCGGGCCCGTGCATATCGCGTGGATCCAGAAAACCCCCGTGGTGGCGCTTTACGCGAAGAATGAGCCGGGATCCGATCCGGCGCGCTGGGGCCCGAGAGACTCCGTGAGCGAAGTCATCTATAAAGCGGTGAGCGACATCACGCCGGAAGAAGTTCATCAGGCTGTGTCAAAAGTGCTTCAAAAGACAAGGGAGATGGCGCCGTGTTGAAGAGGATCCTCGTCGTCAATCCCTTCGGCATCGGGGACGTGCTGTTTTCCATGACGCTCGTTGAGGCCGTGAAGCAATTTGCTCCCGACACGCGGATCGGATTTCTCTGCAATGAGAGGACCGAAGCGCTTGTCCGTATGAACCCTTCGATCGGCGAGGTGTTCGTATTCAACCGCGACCATTACCGCGATCTGTGGAAACGCGGTTGGACGCCGTTTTTCAGGGAACTGGGGCCTCTTTTGGGCTTGATACGGAAAAGCCGCTTTGACGCGATGATCGACCTTTCCCTCGGACGTGAATATAATTTCATCGGCATGTGCCTCGGGATCCGGGAGCGGATCGGCTTGGATTACAAGGGGCGTGGAGTTTTCCTTACAAAAAAGAAAAAGATCTCAGGATATGCCGATGAGCACGTGGTGGACACACAGTTGGCTCTTCTTGAGCTGATCGGTATTCCGGCGGAGAAAAAGCCGATCAAAGTATCTTTGACCGTGTCCTCGGGAGCTAAAAGAAGAATAGAGGCGATCTTCCGCGAGAACGGGATTGGCGCGTCTGACCCGGTCCTTGCGGTCGCGCCGGGCGGGGGGAAAAGCTGGGGCAAGGACGCGATCTTTAAACAATGGGACCCGGACCGGTTCGCGGCAGTGGCCGAGAGGTTTTGCGAAACGCGCGGCCGCCGCGTCGTTCTTTTGGGGGATGCGGGGGAGCGGGAGCTTCTTGAGCGGACGGCTTCACGGCTCCGGATGAAAGCGGCGATCGTCTCAGGAGAAGTTTTGGAAGCCGTCGCGGCGCTTCTCTTGCGCTCGGAGCTTCTTTTATGCAACGATGGAGGTTTGCTCCACCTGGCGAACGCGCTGGGCATCAGGACCGTTTCGATATTCGGCCCGGTGGACGAAAAAGTCTACGGCCCCTATCACAAAGGTGTCGCGCATGAAGTCGTTACGCAGGCAGTTCCGTGCAGGCCGTGCTACAAAAATTTTCACTTTCCGCCGTGTCCGTTTGACAGGCGCTGCCTAAATGAGCTTCCTGTGGATAAAGTAGTCAACGCGTTGGAGAAAGTCGCATGAGCCCGAAGATCCCGCTTACAGCCGTAGTGATCACAAAGAACGAAGCCGGCCGTGTCCGGGAGTGCCTCGAGAGCGTCCGGTGGGCGGATGAGATCATTGTTCTTGATGACAATTCAACGGACGAGACGGTCCGGGTCGCCCGGGAATTTACGGACAGGGTTTATCAGCGCGCGATGGACAATGAAGGCAAGCATCGCAACTACGCCTACAGCCTCGCGAAAAACCCGTGGATCCTCAGCATTGACGCGGACGAGCGAGCGACGCCCGAGCTTCGTGACGAGATCACCGCGCTTCTTCAAAATAATCCTCCCTGTAACGGCTATACGATCCCCAGGAAAAATTTTATGGGAAAAACCTGGTTACGCTACGGCGGAATGTACCCCTCGGCCCAGCTGCGGCTTTTCCTGAAGGACAAGTTCCGTTATGACGAAGAAGCCGAGGTACATCCCCAGGCCTACATGCCTGACCCGCGCGGCACGCTGAAGAGCGACATTCTTCACTACACGTACCGTGATTTCACGGACGCCGTAGCGAAGCTCGACCGGCAGACGGACCTTGAGGCGCGGAAATGGTTCAGGGAAAAAAGAAAAGTCGGCGTTTTGGGGACTGTCCGGAAAATGGTCGACCGCTTCTGGCGGTCCTATTATTCGAAAAAGGGTTACAAGGACGGCGTGAACGGGCTTTTCCTCGCCGTTAATTCCGGAATGTATCAATTTCTTTCCTTCGCAAAATATTGGGAGCTTCAGAAGAATGCAAGCAAGAGCGCTTGAGGCCAAGGCGCGCGCGCTGACCCGCTCCGGTAAGTCCGGACGCGAGACAGTCTGCGCCGTGATCATGACGAAGAATTACGAGGACCTCGTCGAGGGGACGCTCAAAAGCGTCGCGTCCTGGGTGGACGAGATCGTCGTCATCGATGGTTTCAGCACGGACCGCACGGTGGAGATCTGCCGGCGGTATACGGACAAGATTTATCAGAACCGCTGGGACGGTTACCGTTTTTGCACGGAGCGCAATCTCGGCACGAGCAAAGCGACGGCCGACTGGTGTTTTCACATTGACCCCGATGAGCGGGCGACCCCCGAGTTTCGCGACGCGGTCCTGAAGATCCTGGAAAAAGGAACGCCGCACGCCGCCTTTGAGTTCCGAAAGAAGAATTTTTTTCTTGGGCACTGGATGCGCCGCGGCGGCTGGTACCACTACAGCCTCCATTTTTTTAGGCGGACGAAGGCGCGTTATGAGGGTGTCATCCACGAAACGCTTGTCGTGGACGGCTCTGTGGGGAAGATAGAGGCCCCCGTGGAACATTTCCCCTTTACCTCGATCCAGCAATTCGTAACGAGGCACAACGGGTATTCCGTCCGCGAAGCGAAGGCGGTCATGGAAGAGAGGGGGATCCTGCCTGAGAAAGAGATCTCTTTTAATATCAGACGAAAACCGCTCAAGCGTTTTTTAAAGTTTTATTTCCGCAAACGGGGATTTCTGGACGGCATCCATGGCTTCATTTTTTCGGTGCTGTTCGCGTGGGTCCATTTTTTGAATTGGGTAAAATACTGGGAGCTGACGCAGCGTGAAAATCCTTCTCGTTAAACTGGGGGCGATGGGCGACGTGCTCCGTACGACGCCCCTCTTGACGGAGCTCCGCCGGAAATATCCCGATGCCCGGATCACCTGGGTGGTGGATGCTAAATGCCGCGAAGTCCTGGAAGATAACCCGCTGATCGCCCGCCTGTTGGATTATTCGCAGGAAACACTAACACTTCTCCGACAGGAGACATTTGATCTTGCCGTGAATCTCGATAAGGAAGCCGAGGCACTTGAAACGATAGGCGCCGCGAAGTCCGCGAAAAAAATGGGATTCGGAATATCGGAAAAAGGGGACCTCTGCGCGTTGGACCCCTTGAGCGATTATGCCTACCGGCTGGGGATCGACGACGATCTTAAGTTTCGTAAAAATAAAAAAACATACCAGGAAATATCGTTTGAACAGTTGGGGCTCCGGTTTCAAAAGCAGGATTATCTCTTTTCAGTGGACGCGTCCAGCGAGGAGGCCGCGCGGCGGCATTTGGAGACCCTTGGATTTAACTGGGAAGACCGGGGCCGGATCGTTGTGGGCCTCAACACCGGAAGCGGCGCGCGGTTCGCAGGAAAAAAGCTCCCCATTGAGACCTACGTGGACCTCATTGAAAAATTCCACACCCGCATGAACGCGGCCGTTTTCCTATTGGGCGGGAAGGACGAACTCGAGCGCAACCGCGAAATTGAAAAGCGTTCGCCCATTTCTGTTGTGAACACCGGAAGCCATTCCATCCGGACCTTCGCGGCGATCGTCCGGCGGTGCGACCTTGTTGTGTCGGGCGACACGACGGCGATGCACATCGCAATCGCGGTGAAAACGCCGGTCGTCGCGTATTTCGCCTCGACCTGCGCCGCCGAGATCGAGCTTTACGGCCGAGGGAAAAAGATCGTCTCGGATATTTCCTGCGCCCCGTGTTATCTCCGGAATTGCCCGATCGATGAGCAATGCATGAAGGACATGAGCGCTGAGACGATCTTCAAAGAAGCGCAGAGCGCGCTGAAGGAAAATGTCATCGCAAACCCCGAAGGGGTGAAGCAATCTCGATGACGAAAATTCTCTTCCTCGACCGGGACGGTGTCATCAACCGGTTTCCGGGCATGGGCTCTTATGTCACAGGCCCGAAAGATTTTCGATTTCTTCCGAACGCCGCGCGCGCGATCGGTCTCCTTACCCGTGCGGGTTATGAGCTCAACGTGATCTCCAATCAGGGGTGTGTCGCTAGAAAACTCATCACCCGAGCCGGTCTCGATCTTTTGACAAAACGGATGAAGCGGGACGTGCAGAAAAAAGGGGGGCGGCTTCGCGTTTTTTATTGTTTTCACCAGGAAAGCGACGGCTGCTCGTGCAAAAAACCAAAGATCGAGCTTTTTAAAAAGGCGCTCCGCGGCCGGAAGATCGATCTTAAGGCCACTTACTTTATCGGCGATTCGCAGGAGGACGTGATGGCGGGCAAAGCGCTGGGATGCCGGACCGTGCTTGTCCTCTCGGGAAGGAACAGGCGCCGGGATGTCGGAGCGTTTCCGGCGAAGCCCGATCTCATCAAAAAGGACCTTTGGGAAGCCGCGCGATGGATCGTCCGAAAAAAGTAATCCTTCTCTACGCGTCGGCAGGCCACGGGCACGAGAAAGCCGCTCAGGCCGTTCTCGAGGCGGCGCAGGAGCTCGCGCCGGGGCAGGCGGCGGGTTCTTTTGACACTCTCGAGATCATCCCGCCTTTTTGGGGAAGCCTCTACCGCGCGAGCTATTATTTCATGATCAGGCGCGCGCCCTGGCTCTGGGGTTTTTTCTATCATCTGACCGATCTGGGTTTGGTGCATCACGTCACGCGGCGGCTGCGGCGGTTCGTCAATTCAACGGCGGGCAAGCCTCTCGAGCGCTTTATTCATAAAGAAAACCCCTCGGTCATCATTTCCACGCATTTTCTATCGACCGAAGTGGCGAGCTATCTCAAGCGAAAAGGAAGGATCGATTCAAAGCTCATCACGGTCGTGACGGACTACCTGCCGCATTATTTCTGGGTGGAGAAAGGCGTGGATCTGTACGTCGTGGGGATCGCCGAGACGAAAGAGGGCCTCATCAAACGAGGCGTACCGGAAGCCAAGATCCGGGTTTTGGGCATTCCTGTGGAAAAAAAATTTCTGGCGACACTCTCGAGGCAGACAGTTTGCCAGAAGCTGCGTCTTTTGAGCGATGTCTTCACGGTGCTGGTCACGAGCGGTGGCGCGGGGATAGGCGCCATCCAAAAGATCGCGCTTGGGATCATCGCGCTTAAGAAGTCCATCCAGGTGATCGTCGTCTGCGGAACGAACCAGTGGCTGTACGACCGGCTTAAACACGATTCCATCGACAATCCCTTGCTCCAGGTTTTTAGGTTTGTGACGAACATGGAGGAGTTGATGGAAGCTTCGGACCTTGTCGTCGGAAAGGCCGGTGGGCTCACGATCACGGAAAGTTTTGTGAAGGATAAACCCGTCATCCTGTTCCGCTCGGTCCCGGGACAAGAGACGCGAAACGCGGCCTGCGTGGCCGGCCATGGCGCGGGTTTTGTCACCCATTCTATTCGGGAGGTTGTCGAGAAAGTTTCGGAATTTTATCAGTCTCCAGAGAAATTGAAGTCCATGAAGGAAAATGTGAGGCAATTCGCCAGGCCTAATGCTGCGGCCGATATAGTGCGTCTGGTGGAAAATGAAGCCTGAGCCTGTAGACCTGATGCGTACTGTGCGGCAATTCCTGGAAACGGAGCGCGCATTCGGCGCCACGGAGATAGCGGCTGGTGCCGTCGTTTCCCAGACAAAAACCGCGCCGTTTTTGACGGGGACTGGCGCGGACAAAAAAGTGGCGCTCGCCAAGCTGGAGGGTGAGTTCAAAAATTGCCAGCTTTGCGCCCTATCAGAAACACGGACGCAGGTCGTTTTCGGGATAGGGAACCCGGACGCACGACTCATGTTCGTCGGCGAGGCCCCGGGCTACGACGAGGACCGGCAGGGGGAGCCTTTTGTCGGCGCGGCGGGGCAGCTCTTGACAAAGATCATCGAGGCGATGAAGCTCCGCCGGGAAGACGTTTACATCGCCAACTGCCTCAAATGCCGTCCGCCGCAGAACCGGAACCCGCTGCCCGCCGAGATCGATACCTGTAAGCCTATTCTGATGCGGCAAATCGAGATCATTCAGCCGCGTATCATCTGCACGCTCGGAAAGTTCGCGGCCCAGACGCTTCTTCAGACCGACGAGCCTATCAGCCGACTCCGGGGCCGTTTCTTCGACTGGAACGGCGTCAAAGTCCTGCCGACGTTCCATCCCGCGTATCTTTTGCGCAATCCCGCGGACAAGAAACTCGTCTGGGATGACGTCCAAAAGATCATGCGGGAATTGGGCTCATGCTGATCGATGTCGCGTTAGCGCTGCCATCCTTTAAAACCTTCCAGTACTCCGTTCCGGAAAGCCTCGAGCAAAAAATTGAAAGCGGCAAGCGTGTCTTTGTGTTCGTTCGCACGCGCCGTCTGGTCGGATACATCGTGGGCATTTCCGGTGAAAAGGTCGTTGAGCAGGTGAAGTCGATCGACGCGGTGATCGACGAGACGCCGGTCTTGAGTCCTGAATTCCTGAAGCTCACCGCCTGGATGTCGGACTATTATTTTTGTTCGTGGGGACAGGCGATCGAGGCGGCGTTGCCGGCGCCCTTTAAAAAAGGGAAATTCCTCATGAAAAGCCGGGGAAAGAAAACAGTCGAAGGCCTCGAGGTCGTGAATCCCGAGGATCTGGTCCTCACGGCGCACCAGAACGAAGCCTTCCAGACGATCCTTTTAAAAATAAAGTCAGGGGAGCCGGGCGTATTCCTTCTGCACGGCATCACCGGCAGCGGAAAAACAGAGATCTACATGCATTTGATCCGAGAGATGCTGGCCCGAAAGCGCGGGAGCATCGTGCTGGTCCCCGAAATTTCTCTGACGCCGCAGGCTGTCGAGCGGTTCCATTCCCGGTTCGGGGATGGACTCGCCG
>CAZBAY010000216.1:0-4214 GCA_964489945.1 uncultured Planctomycetia bacterium | reverse complement strand
AAAATGGAGTTCGGGTCGGAATTCTTATGGGAAGCCAAAGTGATCTCCCAAAGATGCAAAAAGCTTCCGATGTCTTAAAAACGTTTGGTATTCTCCACGAAATGCTTGTTCTTTCCGCGCATCGGCTGCCGGATCGTGTCGTTGACTATGCAAAGCAAGCCCAAGCCAGAGGAATTCAGGTCATTATCGCGGGAGCGGGGATGGCAAATCATTTGGCCGGCGCTTTGGCGGCAAATTGCACTTTGCCCATTATCGGTGTTCCCCTGAGCGGCAGCGCGCTAAATGGGGTCGATGCGTTGTACGCGACAGTCCAAATGCCTCCCGGCGTCCCCGTCGCAACAGTGGCTATTGATGGCGCGGCCAATGCGGCCTATTTAACAGCAGAAATTCTCGCCCTCCAAGATACACAAATTAAGGACAGTCTTATGGCCTACAGGCGCAGCGAGCGGCAGAAACTGGAAGCCGCATTGGTGTAAATAGATTTAGAAATAACTATAAAAGGAGAAAACCGATGGATTCACAAGTATTTCAGCAAGAAACTGTCTGGGAAACCAAGCTTCCTTTGCTTTTGCTGAACAGGGGCAAGGTGCGCGACATTTACGCCGTTGGAGATAACAGGCTCCTCATCGTTACGACGGATCGATTGAGCGCGTTTGATGTTGTATTGCCTACGCCAATCCCTTGTAAAGGTAAGGTGTTGAATCAAATATCGCTTTTTTGGTTCGAGAAATTTAGGAACCTCGTGCCGAATCATGTGATTACCGCGGAGTTAAACCACACGGGTTTTAATGTAGATTTTCTGAATAGCTTCACAAATGTTCTGTCCGGAAGAGCGGTTCTTGTTCATCGCGCAAAGCCACTGCCCATTGAATGCGTTGTTCGGGGGTTCTTGGCCGGTTCCGGATGGAAGGATTATCTGAAAACGGGAAAAGTTTGCGGCCACGCGCTGCGGCCCGGGCTTAAACAGTGCGAAGAGCTCCTGGAACCTATTTTTACCCCTGCTACTAAGGCCACGGTGGGTCATGATGAAAATATAAGTTTCGATGAGGCGGTGAAACTCATCGGAAAGGATTTAGCCCAGGAGGTTAAGAGGTTATCCATCCAGCTTTACAAGGAAGGTGTCGAATACGCGAAGACACGCGGGATCATCATCGCCGATACTAAATTTGAATTTGGTCTTCTCGATGATAAGCTCATTCTGATCGATGAAGTATTGACGCCGGACAGCTCCCGTTTCTGGCCGCAGGAAACTTATAAGCCTGGTCAGGATCAACCGAGTCTGGATAAACAGATCGTGAGAGATTTTCTTGAAAAATCAGGTTGGAATAAGACTCCGCCGGGGCCTGTGTTGCCGCAGAAGATAGCGGAAAAAACGTCGTCCGCTTATGTAGGTGTTTACGAACGCTTGACAGGCAAGGATTTGTTGTAAATTTACGGGAGTTGCACGGGAACTTTCGTTATTGAGAAATTAGAGATAGTCGGGCCGCTATCCGCGGAGGCGCTTTGGCACAAAGACTATTTCACCGGCTCATCTATTTGTTCCTCATTTCAGGGTTATTCCTGCAAGGCGGCTGCGGCCAGGAACCTGCCCTCTCCCGTAAAGACCTACACTGCATCGGCCGGCAGGTTTTTTTGAACGAATGCGCCGGGTATGTGCAAAACCTCCTTTTCTGGAATTCGAACGAAGCGTTCCCTTCTCTCGGCATCGGGCATTTTATCTGGTATCCCGAAGGGGCGAACGAGCCCTTTGAAGAGTCTTTCCCGGACCTGATCCGCTTCTTCCGAAAGAAAGGGGCTGAGGTCCCTGACTGGCTTTGGGATGAGGGAAGGGTACGGCTTCCGTGGCGTACCCGCGGGGAGTTCCTGGCCGAACAGGGGAGCGACAAGATATTTTCCCTGAGAGTCCTGCTTGAACGGACATGGGATCTGCAGGCTCTTTTCATGCTTGAACGGTCGAAGCGTTCGATCGGAAAGATCCTGGCCGCTACAACGCCTTCCAAAAGAGCGCTCGTGTCCGAGCGCTTTCTCAAACTTTCCTCATCTGAACAGGGCGCCTTCGCGCTGCTCGATTATGTTAATTTCAAAGGCGAGGGAATTAAAAGCTCCGAACAATATGAAGGCCATGGATGGGGGTTGAAGCAGGTATTGGAAGGAATGAACGAAGAGGATTTTCGCCGGGAGCCGCTTCGCGAATTTGTGAGGACCGCGCTTGAAATCCTGGAGAGGCGCGTGAAATATGCCCCTGCCACTCGAAAAGAAAGCCCCTGGCTCCCCGGTTGGCGTAAACGGGTCCAGTCCTACCTGGATTTTCGCTGTTCTTGAGTGATCAGGCCTGGAAAGCGTCTAGGCGGGCCGGGACTTTTTTTGAAGCTTTGTGAAAAGCGCGAAGCTTAGGAAAAGCAATTCGAAGAGAAGGTAGTAGGTCACCCATATCATCCCGCCGGCGCCCTGGCCGTAGCTGTGAAGGCCGCGGCCCAGCACGAAGTTCACACCGTACCAGGTCATCAATACCAAGAGGAATCCCACGATGGAACTCATCGCAAGGGCAAATGGTTTCAAGACCCGGGTGACCTTAAGGTGGATCACGACCAGATATCCCAGAAACGTGATGAGTGCCCAGGTTTCTTTGGGATCCCAGCCCCAGAAACGCCCCCAGGATTCATTGGCCCAAACCCCGCCGAGCGTTGTCCCGATGCCGAGGAGCAGCACGCCGACCTGAATAACGCGAAAGATCAGTTCGCCCGACTGCTCCTCTTCTTCTTTATTCAGTTTCCCGCGCATGTCCCGTACAAGTTGCCAATGGCCCAGTCCCATCGCCAGCCCAAAGACGCCGTAACTTGAAACGATCGTAAGCACATGGATCGTGAGCCAGTAATTGCTTCTTAAAACCGGCACGAGGACGTCGAGGCTCGTGTCGATGGGCAGAAGATCACCGTAGATCATTACAATGGCGCTGATCAAGGAGCCGACCGCGGCGATCGTGAGGTTTTTCCGGATCACGGCAAAGACGATCGCAACTGCCATCACGACCCAGTTCATGAAGACCATCGACTCGTACATGTTGGAAACGGGAGGTCTTGAAAGAATAAGGACACGAAGGACCAGGCCGTAAGTATGGAAGAAAAACGCGAGCGCAAGAAGCGCAGGTCCCAAAAAGCGGGCAAAGGCGTTTTGCTTTAGAAAGCCAAGGAGGATGAACACAGCCAGATAGAGCACCCAGGCGGCCTGGAAGGGTCTCGCATTGAGGTAGCGGACCTCAAGGTCGACGGCCTGTTTGTGGCGGTTTTCCGTGAAGGCGTGTATCTCAGCCGTCCATGTTTTTATGCGCTCGTCGAACTCGGAATAATTCTTTTCGGCGAACAGTTTTGTGAACCGTTTGAATTGATTAGTCGGCAGCCCGGGCGCGTCGTAGGGGGAAAACCAGGTCTCACCGTCGCGCGGGGGAATGACAAGGAGACTTGCTCCCGACATGAGCTGTTTGACGGTGATGAGACTCGTGAAAAGCGACTCGGCTTTTTGTTCGAGTTTCGTGGGGCGCAGATCCTGATCGCGTTTGGTCTTGGCGCTTTTGACGAGGGCCTCGATCTTTTCCGCGGAAGGAAAGATCTCATGATAAGAATAGAATTCACGTGTGGCATCCAGACCTAGGTGGGTTGCCAGTTCCCGGTAGCTTATTTTGATCCACCGGTTGTTCGCCAGTGTATTTCCCTTATCGAGCGCTTCGAGCATGACCCAATAAGCCGGTTTACCGTTCCAGGTTTCCTTTTCGGTGATGAGCTTTAACGTCTGGCGTGAGAACGCGTCGAACGATTTTACGCGCCCGTTGTGCTGGATCGGGATGGTTTTGGCTTTATCTCCTGGGAGGGACCTCGTCGTGAAAGAAGAAAGGGTAAGTATCACCCCCGCCAGCAGCAGGTACAGGAAAAGAGGCCGCTTCATTTATTTTCTTTCGCTTTAAGGGAGGAAAGTGGTTTGACGAAAAAAAGGAGAAAAACGCCGGTGAAAAGGATGCAAGCTCCGGAATAAATGAAGGTGATGCCGGGGTTTTTGGCGACGGTGAAGACGGACGCTTCGCCGAGCTCCGGGTCCTGGACATAGGAGGATTGAAAGACCCGGAAACCCTTGTAATCGAGCGGTTTGTTCATGCTGATGGTCTTGTGGATCGCGACGCTTTCTTTTGGGTCTTCCATCACAACGTCGCTTTCAAAGGAGGC
>CAZBAY010000215.1:0-14265 GCA_964489945.1 uncultured Planctomycetia bacterium | reverse complement strand
AAGGGAGAATGGCCTGAAAACGCCGGTCGCGGCCCTGCTTGGCCGAGCCGCCGGCTGAATCCCCCTCAACGAGATAAACTTCACAGAGCGCTGCGTCGCTTTCCTGACAGTCGGCGAGTTTGCCGGGGAGTGAGCCGCTGTCCAAAGCGCCTTTACGACGCGTCAGGTCGCGGGCTTTGCGCGCCGCTTCGCGCGCTTTCGCGGCTAGCGTGGCTTTTTCGACGATCTTATTGGCAACGGGAGAGTTTTCCTCGAAAAATTTGCTCAGCCCCTCGTTGACGATGGACTCTACGAGGCCCTCGACGTCTCCGTTCCCAAGCTTTGTCTTTGTTTGTCCCTCAAACTGAGGGTTGGGGACTTTGCAGCTGATGACAACCGTGATGCCCTCGCGGACGTCATCGCCTTGAACCGATACATCATCCTTTAAAAGTTTCTTATTCTTGCAGTATTGGTTTATCGAGCGCGTAAGGGCTGACTTGAAGCCCGACACGTGCGTGCCGCCTTCGATCGTGTTGATGTTATTGACGAAGCTGAAGATACTTTCGGCATAGCCGTCGTTGTACTGCATCGCGATCTCGACCTGTGTATTGTCTTTTTCCTTCTGGAAATAGATGACCTTGGGGTGGAGGGCCGCTTTATTCCGGTTCAGTTCCTGGACAAAGGAGATGAGGCCGCCGGTAAAGTAATATTCGTCCTTTTTCTCTTCCTTGCCGCGCTCGTCGATCATCGTGATCCGGAGGCCTTTATTGAGGAAGGCTAGTTCCCGCAAGCGGTTGGCGAGAATATCGTAATTGTACTCGATAGGAACACTGAAGATCTCCTTATCGGCTTTGAAGGTGACCTTCGTGCCGTTGGACTTTGATTTGCCGATGACGGTGAGCTTTGTGGCGGTCTTGCCGTGCTGGTATTTCTGGTGGTGGACCTTGCCATCGCGCCTGATCTCGACCTCAAGCCATTCGGAGAGCGCGTTCACGACGCTGACGCCGACGCCGTGGAGACCGCCAGAGACCTTGTAGGATTTTTTGTCGAATTTTCCGCCCGCATGAAGCATGGTGAGGACGACTTCGACGGCGGGTTTCTTCTCCCCAGGGTGAATATCGACGGGAATGCCGCGGCCATTGTCGGTGACGGAGACACTATTGTTGGAATGGATAACGAGGTCTATCTGATCGGCATGGCCGGCGAGGGCTTCATCGACCGAGTTGTCCACCACTTCGTAAACGAGATGATGGAGGCCGCGCACGCCGGTGTCGCCGATATACATCGCGGGGCGCTTCCGGACCGCCTCGATCCCCTCCAGGACCTGAATACTTTTGGCGCCGTACTCGGCGGCGGCTTTGTTCTTGTCTTTTCCGTTCGTGGGGGCCGTTTCTTTTGGGGGAGCCACGTTTTCCTCTTTAAGTTTAGGCATTAGAATTCACCGATCCGAAATTGAATTTCAGAAATTCTATCCTTTCCCAGGACTCTTTTCAATCCTTTTAAAAGCGTGCGCTTTCTCATCACAAGATTCTGCAGCCACACTGAGCTGTCTACGCACACCAAAAGGATCCCTCTGCGAAGCGTGGCGGGCTTGGAATGCTCCAAACCTTTCTCGCCGACCAGCTCTTTCCAATGACTGTCGATATCTTCGCGGGCGAGACCGCGTTCTTTGTCCAGCCGCTCGAAGACGCCTTTAATGACGTCCCCGATCGGAGCGGGCTTACTCTCCTTCACGTCACCTGCATCGGCAGAACAATATAGGTATAATCGTTTCCGACGCGGATGACCGCCGGTTTCTCCGGGTCGATAAAACCAAAGCGCACGTTCACGTCCTCTAAATTTTTCAGCACATCGATGAGGAAGATGGGGTTGAACCCGATCGCCATCTCCCCGCCCTTGTACTCCACTTCCACCTCTTCGCGGGCCTCACCCAGTTCCGGTGTGTTCTTTGTGATGATCATCCGGTCCTTGATGATGTTGATCTTAATGGACTGGGAATCCTGGTTTGTGAGAATGCTCGCCCGGCGCGTGGCCTGGAGAAATTCCTGAGTGTTGATACTGAGTTCTTCCTTGGTTTTTTTGGGGATCACCTGGTCATAATTCGGAAATTCCCCTTCGATCAAGCGTGAAAAGATCGTGATCTGCCCCAGGTGGATCTGAAGCTGGTTTTCCTTGAAATTAAAAGCCACATCCCCTTCCTCGGTCAGGTTCCTGTTTAATTCCTGAACGGTCTTCATCGGCACGATCACATCTTTTTTTAAATTTCCCATCTCAGGGATCTCCCGCTCGATCAACGCGAGCCGCCGGCCGTCTGTCGCGACGAGTTTTAAATTTTTATCCTTAAAACTAAAAAGAAGCCCATTCAGCACATAGCGGCTCTCATCATGGCTCATCGCGAAGGCAGTGAGTTGGATCATGTTTTTTAGGGTTTTTTGCGGGATCTTCACCAGATCCACCCCTTTACCGGCCGGAAATTCAGGGAGTTGTGGAAAATCATCCTTCAAAAGCCCCATTAAACGGAAATAACTTTTTCCCGCCTCAATATTGATCGCCTGGCCCTTCTTAATAGTGATGCTAATATTGCCTTGGGTGGGAAGTTCTTTGATGATCTCGCTGAACTTTTTCGCGGGGACCGTTATAGCGCCCTCTTCCCCCACCTCACCCTCCACCCGTACCGTCACCCCTATCTCGAGATCGGTCGTCGTGAGCCGGATCTCCTGTTTCTTAGCCTCAAGCAGGATATGGGAAAGGATGGGGAGAGTGCTTTTATTGCTGACCGCGTTTTGAACGACTTGGATACCTTTAAGGAGAGCGTCTTTGGAAATAGTGATCTTCATTTTTTACTCCACTGTTATTATTATTTATCTAAAGAAAGAACCAGTATCAGTAGTAATAGTGTGAATAGCGGGTAAAGGTGTATAAGTTTCTATAGATCAAAAGGTTATAAAATGAATAAACTGTGAATAAAAGGCACTTTATCCACAACCCACCTCACTTTTTGATATCAAAGATCAACTTATCCACAACCGATCTCGTTTTTGGGTCTTTCTTCAGGTCTTTCTTTATTTTATCACACGCGTGGAGAACTGTCGTGTGATCCTTTCCGCCGAATTGTTCCCCGATCTCAGGGAATGACAGGCCCGTCATTTCCCGGCAGAGGTACATGGCCAGATGCCTGGGGTAAACGACATTTTGCGAGCGCCTTTTGGAGTTTATTTCCGACGGGCGGATATCAAAATATTCTGCCACTTTTCGCTGGATGAGGTCAACCGTGATCTTCTTTTTGGTCTCCATAATTAGATCTTTCAAAACCTCATAGGCGACGGTCTGGTCCACTTCTTTACCGACCAATTTAGAATAGGCCACGACGCGGATGAGCGCCCCCTCCAGTTCCCGGATATTGGACCGGATCCGGTCGGCGATGAACGCCGTCACTTCGTCGGGAATGTGGAGGCCTTCCCTTTCTGCTTTCGATCTTAAGATCGCGGTCCTCGTCTCAAAATCAGGCGGCTGGATGTCGGTGACGAGGCCCCATTCAAAACGCGAGACGAGGCGTTCCTCGAGATTGTTGATGTCTTTGGGGGGCTTGTCGCTTGAGACGACGATCTGCTTGTGCGCGTCGTAGAGCGTGTTGAAGGTGTGAAAAAATTCCTCCATCGTCGCTTCCTTGCCGGCGATGAAGTGAATATCGTCAATGAGAAGGCAGTCGACGGTGCGGTATTTCTCGCGGAATTTCAGCGTCGTGCCGGTCCTGATCGCGTTGATGAGCTGGTTCGTAAAATTTTCACTCGTTAAATAGAGAACCCGGGCGGAGCGATTTTTCGCGTATATCTCCTGGCCGATCGCCTGCATGAGATGCGTTTTTCCAAGCCCCACCGGCCCGTAGATAAAAAGAGGGTTATAGGCTTTAGCCGGGGACTCCGCCACCGCCAGCGACGCCGCCTGCGCGAAGCGGTTCGAGGGGCCGACGACGAAGGTCTCGAACGTGTATTTGACATTGAGCATCGGGTCTCCCGCCGGGAAGGGTGACCCGTGAGCTCCCGCGGCGACTGCCGCCGGCCGGGCAAGTTTGGGGATTTCCCGCGGCGCTTCTAGAGAGATCTCAAAACTTGCTTTGACGGCGGGATTTTCCAAAACGTCCTTCAGCGCCAGATCGATCATATTGCCATAGTGGTCCACCACCCATCCCTTGAAAAATTCATCGGGAACCGCGAGGACCAGGCGGTCCTGGGCGATCTCGAGCGGCTTGATCGGACTAAGCCACCGCTCGTAAACGTGAGGCGTCAGCTCTTTTTGGAGGGAATCCAGAACCCTTATCCAGACGTCCTGGGGCGCTATCGGCTTAGAGTTATCCACAGTTAATGCAACAAATTGGGCCTGCTAATCCTAGTTTTTATATATAAGTCATTCAAAACATTTGACTTACAATAAACCAATTTTTTCACAGAATAATCCTAAGTTTGTCACTATTTATCAACAGGTTATCCACAGGTCAATATTTGGAAATTTTGTGGGGTCCTGTCTTCGGAGTGAGCTATTATAGCAAGCAAAATCGCGAAACTGCAACCAAAATTTAAGGTTACTTTAAAGTTCGCTTGACTGGCATTTGCCGTGTGCTATAATCCATCTCTCTATGAAAAAGACACTTACGAATAAGTCCAATATTAAGAGAAAAAGGACCCACGGTTTCCGGAAAAGAATGCGCACCCGTGATGGGCGCAATGTGCTCCGCCGTCGCCGCCAAAAAGGCCGCGCAGCTCTCACCGTCTAGGCCATTGGCCCCCCCGTTTGAGCGATAGTTGGCTCTCTCTAAGGATATCAAGGACGAGTCGGTTGGGCAAAGCCGTAGTTTCCGGAGCGGTGTTGGTCTCTATTCCCAAGAAGATCGTGCCTTTGGCCGTGCGGCGCAACCGCATCAAGCGCCTGATACGGGAAGTGACGAGGAAGAACAGCGCGTTCAGCGGACCGAAGATTTATTCCTTTCGGGTGCATTCGGAACCGGGTAGGCAAGTGGCGCTTCAGGATGTGCGGCAGGCGATCGAACAATGCCTCGCAAAACAGGCCAACACATGAAACAGGCGACCCTTTTTATTATTCATTTTATCTCTAACTTATTTAGAGTCAGCGGGTTACAAGCCTGCCGATTTCATCCTTCCTGCTCTCAGTACGCCGTGCAGGCCTTTGAGGAGTTGAGCTGGGGAAAGGCGTTTATGCTGATGTGCAAAAGGCTTCTGCGCTGCCAGCCGTTTTCACGAGGCGGTTACGATCCCCTGACGGGAAAGGTTTAAATTCATGGAAAAAAGAGTTCTCTTCGCCATCGTCCTTTCATTCGCGATCCTCGGATTTTATCCGATGGTCCTGTCGAAATTCTATCCCGGGTACGGCAAGTCCGCGCCGCGGGCGGTCGTTTCGACCGCGTCCACTGCCGCCAGCGCCGCGACCCCGGTGACGGCCACGCCGGGAACTTCGCCGAGCGTCCTCTCGAAAGATAAAGATACGGCGTTTCAAACCGGGAAGCTGAACCTTCTTTTCAACGCGGAGAGCGGCGCGATCCGCGAAGTCGCTTTTCCGAAGATCATCGATTCGGCTACCAAAAAGGCGCTCAAGTTTTTATCTCTCGAAAGCCCGGGCGGGCCGGCAGAGATCCGCTTCCTGGGCGCGACGGCCGGTCAGGGGTTCTCCGATTACAAAATAGAACAACGCGCGGACGAGATCATCGCGACGGCGGCCGGCAAATACCTCCGTGTCACCAAACGCTTCCAATTCGACGGCAAGGGTTACGGCGGCTCGCTCAGCGTCCTTTTTGAAAATCTTACGGCCGCTCCGCTAGAATTGCGCTACCAGCTTCTCGTAGGATCGAGGATCCCGGCACGCCAGGCGATCGACAGTCAATATATAGAAGCGAATTTTTACGGGGGCTCCACGGAGAAGAAAACGGTCAGCCATATTCGCGAGTCCAAGCGCGGGAAGACGGTCCAAAGTCCGACGCTTGTCGACTGGGTGGCCGCCAAGGATAGGCATTTCTCGGCCATCTTCAAGCCGAAATCGGATCTGGCGTTCACGGGGCTCGTCGAAGGGTTGGGGGACAACCAATTTTCAGCGGCCCTCGTGTCGCCGTCGGTGTCACTGCCGGCGAATGGCTCAGCCCAGCATGAATTTGTCACTTACTTCGGTCCAAATGAGCTCAAAGAGCTAACTCCGCTTGGGCTCGACGCGCTCGTGAATTTCGGGAAGCTCGACTGGATCGGGAAACTGCTTGTCGGAGTGCTGGAGCTTCTGCAGACGGTATTCCGCAATTACGGGCTGGCGATCATCGCGCTGACGACACTGATCAATATCCTCCTTTTTCCGCTGACACGCGTGAGCTATATGTCCATGAAACGCATGCAGCTCATTCAGCCGCAGATCAACAAGCTCCGCGAGCAGAACAAAAAGAATCCGGAAAAACTGAACCGCGAAATGATGGAGCTTTACAAGAAACACAAGGTGAATCCTTTTGGCGGGTGCCTGCCGATGGTGCTCCAGATGCCGGTGTTCATCGCGCTTTATGTCGCGCTGTCGAAGGCCGTCGCGCTGAGAAATTCAACGTTCCTCTGGGTCAACGATCTATCGTCACCGGACAGCGTCCCGCTTCCTTTTTCACTGCCTCTCATCGGCAACGAGCTCCATGTCCTCCCGCTCATCATGGTCGCGGGGATGGTCCTCCAGCAGAAATTTACGCAGATAAAAATGGAAGGCCAGGATCCCGCGATGGCATCCCAGCAAAAAATGATGGCGATCATGATGCCGATCGTTTTTGGTTTCATGTTCTATACGATGCCCGCTGGGCTCGTGATGTACTGGCTCACGAACACCGTTTTGATGACGCTGTACCAGTGGCGGCTTAAAAAAGTAACGTTGGCCTAAGTCATTGCTTCGGTCGCCACGGCGACCTCGCAATGACATTTTAACCATGCCAGTTCCCTCCGATAAAAAATACGACGTCATTGTTGTAGGCGCGGGCCACGCCGGCTGTGAAGCCGCGCTCGCCGCCGCGCGCATGGGCGTGAAGACGCTTATGCTGACGATGAATCTCGACTCCGTCGCGCAGATGTCCTGCAACCCCGCCATCGGTGGCATCGCGAAAGGCCACATGGTCCGCGAAATGGACGCGCTGGGCGGTGAGATGGCGAAAGTCACCGACCGCACCGGCATTCAGTTCCGCATGCTCAACACCTCGAAAGGCCCCGCCGTGTGGGCTCCCCGCGCGCAGTGCGATAAAAAGCACTATCAGTTCACAATGAAGCATATTCTCGAAGGCCAGGAAAATCTGGACTTGAAACAAGGTGAAGTGAAGGAAATTTTGACGGACGGAAACGCAGTGATCGGCGTCCTCACTAATATCGAAACACTTTATTACACCAAAACCGTCATCGTCACGACCGGCACATTCCTGAACGGCCTCATTCACATCGGCGACGTCACCTTCGGCGGCGGACGCGCCGGCGACAAGGCCTCGCTCGGGCTTTCCGGATCGCTTGCGAAACTCGGCTTTGAGATCAAGCGACTGAAAACCGGCACCCCTCCCCGTCTTAACGGCAACTCCATCGATTTTTCAAAAATGGAACCGCAGCATGGTGATGAAAATCCCACACCCTTTAGTTTCCAGACAGAAAAGATCGCGCAGTCACAGCTTCCGTGCCATCTGACGTACACGGGCGCGGAAACACACCAGCTCATCAAGGACAATATTGAGAAGTCTCCCCTCTACTCCGGAAAGATCCAGGGCCGCGGGCCTCGCTACTGCCCTTCCATTGAAGACAAGGTGCACAAATTCGCCGATAAGGAACGCCATCAGATCTTTTTAGAGCCGGAAGGCCGCACCACCCATGAATATTATGTGAATGGGTTATCAACAAGTTTTCCACAGGATGTTCAAATAAAACTTGTTCAAAGTATAAAAGGTCTTGAAAATGCAGAACTTATGCGTTTTGGCTATGCCATTGAATATGACTTCTGTCCCCCCACTCAAGTGTTGCCCACCTTAGAATCCAAGAAAATAGAAAATTTATATCTTGCGGGTCAGATCAACGGAACATCTGGCTATGAAGAAGCGGCTTGCCAAGGGCTCATGGCTGGTATCAATGCGGCTTTGAAGATCCGTGGAGAAAAACCCTTTATTCTTGATCGCTCCGAGGCCTACATAGGCGTTTTGATCGATGATCTCGTCACCAACGGGACCGAGGAGCCCTACCGCATGTTCACCTCAAGAGCCGAGCATCGGCTCCTCCTGAGGCAGGATAACGCGGATAAACGGCTTTTAAACTATGGGCATCAATTTGGGCTGATCTCCAAGGAGCAATTCAGACGGTTCTCCGAGAAGCAGGAAAAGATCCTGGAATGGATAGACCGGATCGGCAAGACCCGGTATCAGGAGGTTCCTCTAGATCAGTACCTGAGGCGCCCGGAGACGCGTCTAGAGGAAGTGCTGGGGATCCTAAACGCTAAAATTGAGGATGAAGAGGTCGCCAACCAGGTCGAGATAGAAATCAAGTATTCAGGCTATGTTAAGAGAGAACTCTCTATGGTAAATAGGCTTAAGCAGTATGAAGAAAAGAAGATCCCCACTGAATTGACCTTCAAAGCGATCAAAGGCCTGAGCCGTGAAGCCCAGGAAAAGCTTGATAAAATACGGCCGATCTCTCTGGGTCAGGCTGCCCGTATCTCCGGCGTCACCCCCTGTGACATTTCCGTCCTAGCGGTCCATATCGAGAAGCTTCGCAGATCCTCCTAGTTTCCACGTGGAAACTAAAGCTCACCCACTGATATTTTCTCATTGACGAAGGCGAGAAAATAAAATAAGATGAGTTTAATCATGCCTAAGGTTATTGCGATCTGTAATCAGAAAGGCGGGGTTGGGAAGACGAGCACGGCGGTGTCGCTGTCCTCAGGGCTTGCTTTGGAAGGAAAGAAATGCCTCCTCGTCGATCTCGATCCGCAGGGCAACGCGACGAGCGGCCTGGGTATCGACAAGCAAAAGATCGAGCGTTCGATCTACCATGCGCTTCTTGAGCACACCCCTTTACCTGAGATCGTTACCCCAACCTGTATTCCTAATCTTTTTGTTATCCCGTCAAACCATGATCTTTCGGGCACCGAAGTTGAATTGGTGAATGAACTTGGGCGCGAAGGAAAGCTTCGGAAGATCCTTTCGCAACTTGATCAATCCTTTGACTTTGTGATCATTGATTGCCCGCCTTCTTTTGGGCTCCTCACGATCAACGCGCTTACCGGGGCGCACTCGGTTCTCATTCCTATCCAGTGTGAATACTACGCGCTCGAAGGACTGGGCCAGCTCGTCAAGACGATCAATCTAGTGAGAGATAATCTGAACACGGCGCTTGAGATCGAAGGGGTCCTCATGACGATGGCGGACTTCCGGACTAATCTCACACAGGAAGTGATCGATGAGGTGAGGAAGCATTTCGGCGATAAAGTTTACAAGACCGTCATTCCTAGAAATATTCGTTTGAGCGAAGCGCCCGGATTCGGGAAGCCGATCTTTCTTTACGATGAGCACTCGGAAGGGGCGAAGAAATACCGAGAACTGACAAAGGAATTTCTTCTTTTCAATTCGAACACAATAGCTTCTAATTCCTTAACTTAAAGGAGATCACATGGAAAGAAAAGTTTTGGGAAGAGGGCTTGAAGCGCTTATCCCGGCGGATAGCCAGGGGATCAGGGAGCGTGTGCAGATGCTCAAAGTTTCTCAGGTGCACGCAAGCCGTCTTCAGCCGCGTCTTAATTTTTCTCAGGAAAAAAATCAGGAGCTCGCCAATTCCATCCGTGAAAAAGGCGTGATCCAGCCGGTGCTCGTGCGGGCTGCGGGCGACGACCAGTATGAATTGATCGCGGGCGAGCGGCGCCTTCGCGCGGTGAAACATTTGGGGCTTACCGAGATCCCCGCGATCGTCCGACGGGTCGCCGACGCGGATCTTCTTGAAATGTCGATCATTGAAAATATTCAGCGCGAGGAGCTGAATGCCGTTGAAGAGGCGAAGGCTTACCGGAGGCTCGCTCAGGAATTTGGCCTGACGCAGGACACGATCGCCAATCGCGTGGGGAAGGATAAGTCGTCCATTTCTAACCTATTGCGAATACTTAACTTACCAGAAAAAATTCAGGAGTATCTGTCTAAAGATTTCATTACCTTTGGTCACGCGAAGGCCATTCTTTCTTTAGGAGACGCCAAGCGTCAGATCACCTTTTGCGAACAGATCATCGAACGGAGTCTCTCCGTCCGTCAAGCCGAAGTCGCGGCGGGTCAGAGGCTCAACCCGAAGCGGAAAGCCGCGAGAGCGTCGGCGGTTACGGCTGATTCCAATATCCGGGACCTCGAGGAAAAATTACAGCATGCGCTTGGCACGAGAGTCCGTCTGCACCACGGCAAAAAGCGCGGCAAGATCGAGATCGAGTACTACTCGCTGGAAGACTTGGACCGCGTTTTGGCCCTCCTTGGCGTCAAGTAGCCGCCCCCTTATCCCATTGACAAGAAAAGGGAACTGTTTTAGACTTATTTTTTAATTTTATTCACCCAACAAGGGTTTTTTATGGACGAAGCAACCATCGTTATCGTTAAACCGGACGGGCTGATGAAGTCCCTCACGGGCAATATCTTGACCCGGCTTTCGGAAGCCCGGCTCACGATCATCGCGGCGAAGATCTGCCACGTTTCCAGAGAGCTTGCCGAGGAGCATTACAAATTCCTTAAGGACAAGCCCTTTTTTGAGGAGTTGATCCGTTACATCATGGGTGAGTACCACACCAAGCGTGTGCTCACGATGGTTTATCAGGGAGAAGACGCCATTCAGAAAGTCCGGCAGATCTGCGGTTCCACGAACCCCGAGGAGGCGGACCCGGTGTCTATCCGAGGTTCGTACGGAAGAATTACCACGAAAGGCGTTTATGAGAACGTCATCCACGCCTCCGCCAATAAAGAGGACGCCGAACGGGAGATCAAGCTCTGGTTTGCGCCCGGCGAAGTCGTTGAGAAGCTTTATCCCACCAAAGAGATCACCGTCTCCCAAGAAAAAAAGCTTGTATGGTCGTAAGGCTGGAAAAAAGGGTATGCTGAGAAGTATGACCGGGTTTGGGCGTGCCGAGCTCAAATCGAGGCACGGTCGCATCCGCGTCGAGGTCAAGACCACCAACCATAAATTTCTCGAGGTCTCAAGCCGGCTTTCGCCGCACCTTTCGGAGTTTGAGGACAGCCTGCGCAAAACCGTTTCCAATGAGGTCCGCCGGGGAAAGGTGAATCTCTTCGCGTCGTCCCCGGACCCAGCGGCTTTCTCGAGCCGCCTGGTCTTAAATGAAAATCTCGCCAAAGAAGTTTTTCACAAGATCCAGAGGCTACGGATCGTGTTGAAGCTCAAAGACGTCGTCGAAAAAACACCCATTGAAGAGGCCATGGTGCTCCGTGAGATCCTGCATTATCCGGATGTGTTGACGCGGGACGTTTCTCACAATCAGCAAAGTCTGTTTTTCAAGGATCTGCAGAAAGCGGTGAACCTCGCGCTGGCGAATCTCAGAAAATCGAGGCTTTTAGAAGGCAAAGCGCTTGAGCGGGACATCAACGGGCGGTTGATCGAGATGGCGCGGTCGCTCAAAGGGATCGAAAAAAGGATCCCCGCTGTTCAGCGGGAATACCGCTCGTTCCTTCAGGGAAAAATGAAAGAATTTTTGAAGGACGGCCAGCTCGACGGAGAAAGGCTTACGCTGGAAGTGGCGCAATACGTGAAAAACTCGGACATCTCGGAAGAGATCACGCGGACAAAAAGTCATATCGCCGCGATGAAGAAAGCGCTCAGAGAATCGGGCGAGCTCGGGCGCAAAATTGATTTTATCGGCCAGGAAATGTACCGCGAGGCGAACACGATGGGCTCGAAGTCGAGCGACACGGCGATCTCAGGCCACGTGATCCATCTCAAAAGCACGATCGAAAAGATCCGGGAGCAAGCCCAAAATGTTGAGTAAACGCGCAGCGTTTACGAAATCCGCCGCGCGTTTTGGTGGATCGAATAAGAAACGCGGCAAACTTTTTGTCATTTCGGCCTCCTCGGGCACGGGGAAGACGACGCTCGCGCGTGAACTTTTGAAAGAAGACAAGAATTTAGTGCAGTCCATTTCCTACACGACGCGCCCGCCGCGCGCCAATGAGCACAACGGCGCGGATTATTATTTCGTATCGAAAAAGGAGTTCCACGACATGAAGCGCCGCAGCGCCTTCCTCGAATGGGCGAACGTGTTCGGCAAATTTTACGGCACGCCGCAGAAAGAAGTGGAGGGTCACCTGAAGCGCGGGAGGAATGTCCTCCTTCTCATCGACGTGCAGGGCGCCAAAAAAGTGAAAGAGAAAAAGCGCGACGCGGTGTTTATTTTTCTTTCTCCGCCGTCGAAGGAAGAGTTGAAGCGGCGCCTCAAAAAACGCGGCACCGAATCCGCGCGGGAGATCCATAAGCGCCTTAAAGTCGCGACGCGAGAATTGAAGGAGCTCAACGCGATGTACGACGACCGGTATCTCTGCGACTATCGCATTGTGAACCGGGAGATCCCCAAAGCGCGCGAGATCCTGAAGGCGATCATCCGCGCCGAACACGCATTGGACTCAAAATAATGGAAAAAAAGAATATTCTTTTGGGAGTGACGGCCTCGATCGCGGCTTATAAAGCCTGCGACCTCATCTCGGACCTGCGCGAGGCGGGGCACACGGTCACCGTTGTCATGACGCGCGACGCGCATCACTTCATTACACCTTTGTCGCTCCAGAGTTTCGCGGGAACGCCGGTCATCGAGGATTTTTTCTCGATCCCGGGGCGTACGAAGCCCGTTCACATCGAGCTCGCCAAAAATGCCGATCTTATTTTGGTCGCGCCGGCGTCGGCGGATATTTTGGCGAAGCTCTCGCACGGCTTCGCGGAAGACGTTTTGACCTGCACGGTGCTGGCTAGCCAAGCTCCGCTCGTCATCGCACCCGCGATGAACGAGAAAATGTACTACAACCGCTTTACGCAGGAAAATATCGACCGCCTCAAAAAACACGGCGCGCTTTTCATACCGCCCATCGAAGGCCACCTCGTCTGCATGGACCAGGGGATGGGCCACCTCGCCGAAAACGCCACGATCGTCAAATTCGTCGAAAAAGTGCTTGCCTCGAAATGACCCGTTTTCTCATCGCCTCCGGGCCCACTCAGGAGCCCCTTGATCCCGTGCGTTTTCTTTCCAATAATTCGACCGGAACGATGGGGAAGTACCTTGCCCAAGCCGCGCGGCGGCGGAAACACCGCGTGACATGGGTGGAATGCCCGCGCGACGCACAAACCGCGCTCAGTCTCCAAAAGAAACTCGGCGAGCTTCTTCCAAAAAATGACGTCCTTATTATGGTGGCGGCGGTCTGCGACGCGCGCCCCGCGCGCGTATCGGCGGTGAAGATCAAAAAAGGCGCGCTTTCCACGATACGCCTTGTGAAAAACCCCGATATTCTTGCCGGTCTTGCCAAAAAGAAAAGAAAAGATCAGCTTTTTATAGGATTTGGGCTCGAGTCGGAGAAAATGTTGGCCAACGGCCTTAAAAAATTGAGGCAAAAGGGATTGGAACTGATTGTATTGCAGAAGGTTACAAAAAATCAGACGCCGTTTGGGGAGAGATCCATTGAGGCGTATATTCTCAGAAAAAATGGGGATGTGAAGCGGTTCCGCACGATCTCGAAGCCCAAACTGGCTGATTTTCTGGTGCGGGAAGCGGAAGTGGGAGCGCGGGCGAAAAAAGCGTGACGGAGGAAACCCTTTTTGATAGATTAGGGTGCCCCGCTGGCGCTGCGTAGGACTTGCACTCTCAGATTTTTAGTCAAGATCCCTTGTTAGTTCTTTGAATTTATGGCGCGATGGCCGAGCAGTCAGGCAGAGGTCTGCAAAACCTCGTAGACCGGTGCGACTCCGGTTCGCGCCTCCAAGTTTTGCCGGGGTGGCGGAACTGGCAGACGCATAGGACTTAAAATCCTATATCCTTCGGGGTGTGTGGGTTCAATTCCCACCCCCGGCATAAGTTTGAAAAGGTTGCGGGCAATTAGCTCAGTTGGTTAGAGCGTTTCCTTGACATGGAAAAGGTCACAGGTTCGAGTCCTGTATTGCCCAGTTTTTACAATGGATTAGCGCGACGGGTCCTGCATTTGACTCGGCGCACGGGTCCTGCCGCGTCGGGGAGCCCAACGCCCACAAGTGTTCCCTTGTGGGCATCGGGCCCCACCCCTCG
>CAZBAY010000214.1:0-4059 GCA_964489945.1 uncultured Planctomycetia bacterium | reverse complement strand
CAAGATTCAGCGCGATCCCGATCTCGCCTCCGGGAAATTCCAGAAGTTCGCCCGCCATGCAGTCGTCGAGGCCGTAAACGCGCGCGATCCCGTCGCCGATCGACAGAATGACGCCTGTCGACTCCATCTTGACGCCGGCTTCGTACTCTTTGATCTCCTGTTTCAGAACGTTCGTGATCTCTTCAGGTCTTAAAGGCATTCTTTTCTCCATGGGTGGTCACGTTTAAACGTGACCACCTTCTATATAGAACGGATTCTGGTTAGCTCTTTTTTGAAAAACTCGATGCGGTTCTTCACCGAACCGTCGAAAACTTTGTTCCGGATCTTCACGACCACCCCGCCGATGAGGGACGGGTCCACTTCTTTCTTCACACGGATCTTATAACCGGCGATCTTCCCGAGCCCCTCGATGAGGGCCTTTTCGGACCGCTCGTCCAGCGGCACCGCCGTCCGGATCTCCGCGACGCCCATTCCCCTTTCCCGGTCCACGATACGCCTGTAGCTTTCGAGGATCTCGTGGATCAGGTGGAAGCGGTTTTTTTCAAGAAGCAGGCTGAAAAAATTGAGGATCAGCCCGAACACCTCCCGCATCCTTCTTTGGTAGATCTTCCCGAGAAAGCGTCTTTTCGTTTCCAGATTAAAGTAGGGATTCCCGAAAAAACCCTCGAGATCGGGAGCCTTCTTCAGCGCGGAGGAAAATGACTCGAGCTCTTCCTGGACCTCCAGGTCCTGGTGGACAAGCCGCGCGACGCCGAAAAGCGCCTCCGCGTAGCGCTCCGCAACCAAAGGGTCCATCAGATCTTCTCGACTTCCCGGATGAACTGGTCCACGAGCTTTTGGTGCGAAGCGGCGTCGAGTTTTTCCTTCAGGATCTTCTCCGTCATGAGGCTCGCGATCTCGACGATGTCGTTGCGCATCGAAACCCGGGCCTGCACGATCTCGCGGCTGATCTCGTCTTTCGCGCGCTCGACCATCCCGTGAGCTTCCTCCCGCGCCTTGTCCTGGATGTCCTTGGCAAGGCTCATGCCCTGTTTGCCGGCCTCCTGGATCTTGGCGCGCGCCTCCTGCTCGATATGCTCGAGCCGGCCGCGGTAATCCTTCTCCAGCGACTCGAGGCCCTTTTTTTGATTCTCGATATCGAGAAACCCGTCCTCGATCTTTTTCCGGCGGGCGTCGATCATCTCCAAGAGCCGCTTCCAGGCAAAAGCGCGCAGGAGCCAGAACACCAGGAGAAATCCCAGGATCTGGACAATGATCTCGCTAAGGATCTGTTTATTATCCATTGCGTGTTACCCGTTTTTATTAAGAGATCTTCCCCGACAGAACGAACACGACGATCAGCGTATAGATCGTGAGCGCTTCAATGAGGGCGCAACCTGCCATCATGTTGACGAGGATCTTCCCCGACGCTTCCGGCTGGCGCGCCGTGGCTTCCATCGCGCTGGCGACCGCCCGGCCCAAGCCGAGCGCCGAGCCGAACGCGGCCAAGCCAAGCGACAACGGAAGAAAAACTGCTAACGCGGTCTGGTAATTCATATCTAACGAACCTCCTTTAGGATTGCGGTTTAAACGTGAACGGGCTTTTCGTGATGGGCTTCCTCATGCTCGTGGTCCCCATGAGGCAGCATCATCGCGATGTAGACCGTGCTCAAAAGCGTGAACACAAACGCCTGGATGGTCCCCGTGACCATCGCCAACAAAACAAAAGGGAAATGAAGCGGCACCCCCGCCGGAATGGGCAGAAACGACAGCACGCCGATCCCCAGCCCCACGAACACCGCCAGGAGCACATCCTCTCCCCAGATATTACCGTAAAGACGAAAAGACAGGCTCAAAGGCTTCGCGAACTCTCCGATCACGTGGATGACGAACATGATCGGCAGGAGCACGAACCCGAAAACGTCGCGCGGCGTCCCCGCCATATGATCCAGGTAACCCAGGATCCCGTTTTTTTGGATCCCGATGAACTGGACGTAAAGGAAAACTAAAATGGCCAGCGCGACCGTCACCGTCGGGATCGGAAGCTTGAGCGCCCCGAGCGAAAGCGTGACGGAAGTTCCCGTGGGAGATTTCATGAGCGGCACAAGCCCCGACATGTTCATGGCCCAAATATAAATGAAGAGCGTGCCCAGGAAAGGCGTGTACTTTCTTCCCTCGGGCCCCAGGATCCCGCAGACAAAGCCGTCGAGGCCTGAAACGACCGTTTCAAACGCGGATTGAAGTCTCCCCGGAATGAGCTTCGCGTTCCGCGACACCCGATACGCCAGAAACCCGAGAAATCCGATGATGATATAAGTGAAAATGACGTTTTCGAAACGGTGGAGGAAATCGCCGAGCGGCGTGCCGTGGATATATTTTGTGATGAGATGGATGAAATTGAGAAGCTCAAGATGCGTTTCCTGCGGGGCTTCCGCAGCATGAACCGAGGCGAAAATTAGGTTCACGAAGCGCTCCGTTCTGCGCGGCTTTGCGCGAGATTGAGTTTGATCCACACCAAGAAAAACGCGAGAAGAAATAACGTCAGTCCAAGGAGGACCGCGGCCACAGGAAAAACACGGGTCGTCAAAATAAAAAACCCCGCGATATAAAGTACGGGGAATTTGATAACGGAGAGGAGGAGGACCCGGTTTTTGCGCTTGGGTCCGGGGGTAAAGCTCATTTCCAAAAGCTGGAAAAGAAAGTAACTGTTCAAAAAGATCCAGAAATAACCGATCAAAATGCCGCAGGCCCACAGCCACGACGCGAGAAGGCCGAGCGCGCCGGCGGCGAGAAACGATGCAACCAATCCGACCGTGGAAACCCTTTTAAAAAACGAATAAGGCATTACGATCCCGTTCTTATTTTTTTGTTCCATCATCCCGGCTGACCTGCTTCAAAAGGCGAAAAACCTCGCGCCCCGAGGCGATAAATCCCAGCGTGATAAAAATGATCGTAAACCAGGGATAACTCTGAGCCTTACGATCCAGCCAACCACCCGAGACAAAACCGATGATGGGGCCTACGAGGAGTATGATGGGAATTGTTGTAAGGACGCCCAGTTGCTTGACTTGCGCAAAAAAAGCGTTCTTATTCCCGGTCATAAAACCCTTCAGTTGCCGCCTATTTTAACAACGCGACCTGGGTTTGTCAACGAGCGCATTTAACACGGATGTAACAATCACCGGATGGGGACCGCCACTTCCTTCTTTTTCTCGGTGGCCTTCGGGATCTTGACGGTCAGGACCCCATCCTCATATTTGGCCCCGATGCCGGCGTCCTTGGCCTCGACCGGAAGCTCGATCAGGCGCTCAAACCGCCCATGCTGGCGTTCGGAGCGGTAATAGTGATAACGGGTGTCCTCTTTGGGTTCTTCTTTCTCGTGGTCACGCTCGCCGCGGATGCGCAGGAGTTTGCCGTTCTCGACACTGACCTTGATCTCCTCTTTTTTGAGGCCGGGAAGATCCATTTTCACGATCATTTCCTTGTCAGTTTCGCGGATATCCGCGTCGCCGAAATCAGTCCCGACGTAAGACAGGTCATCCCCCCTTTTCATCTTCAGTTCGCCGGTATTCTCATCGATCGTGGGGATGCCCTCTTCGCGGATGACCTTTTGGACTTCCTTCGTCACTTCCCGGTATTGATGCGTCAATTCTTTCAATTGCGCGAGAAAGATCCGGTACTCCTGTCTTGCCTGCTCCGACGCGGCTTCTCTGGCTTCCGCGTCACTCGGAGCCGAATTTGCGGGCAGTGTAAATAACAGTGAAAATAACACAGCTAAAAAGGCAAATTTTTTCATTTTGGTCTCCTCTTAAACACCCACTTTTAAGCCACGGCTGCCCGGTTTCGTCAATGGGATCTTTCCCTCCCGGCAGATCGGGCACTCTTCGGGCCGGTAGGTTTTAATGTACATCTTAAGGAGCGCGTGGAAGGGCTCCTGAAAGATCGCCGCGCCATCGCTGCGGTCCACGATCGCCGCTACCGCGACGGGCCTCGCGCCCCATTCCCGCACGATGTCGATCACCTCGCGCGTCGATTTTCCCGTCGTCACGACATCCTCCACGACCAGCACTTTTTCGTTCT
>CAZBAY010000213.1:0-3412 GCA_964489945.1 uncultured Planctomycetia bacterium | reverse complement strand
CGCCCCAAAAAAGGGGCGTGTGCCTACAGGTCAAAACGCAGACACCCAAAAAGCCGAACTCAGCGCTTCGTAAAGTAGCCAGGGTCAGGCTGACGAACGGCATGGAAGTGACCGCTTATATTCCCGGCGTCGGGCACAACCTTCAAGAGCACTCGATCGTCACGATCCGCGGCGGCCGCGTGAAAGATCTGCCCGGCGTGCGCTATCACATCGTGCGCGGCATGCTCGATACGGCGGGTGTCGCCGACCGGAGGCGTTCACGCTCCAAATACGGCGCCAAGATGCCAAAGGCCGGGGCAGCCGGCAAAGCGGAAGCGGGCAAGACCGCTCCGCCGAAGAAATAAAGGTTTAACATGAGAAGAAGAAGAGCCGAAAAAAGAGAAGTCATTCCCGATCCGAAGTTCAACAACAAGATCGTTTCGCATTTTGTGAACATGATCATGCAGCACGGCAAGAAGTGGAACGGGGAAAAGATCGTGTACGGCGCTCTGGATATCGTTGCTCAAAAAGCGCAGAAAAGCGACCCGATCGAGGTGCTCACCAAGGCGCTGGATAACGCCAAGCCTCTTTTGGAGCTCAAATCCCGCCGAGTCGGCGGCGCGACCTATCAGATCCCCGTCGAAGTGAGGGGCGAGCGCAGCATTTCTTTGGCGCTCCGGTGGATGCGCAACGGAGCACGCGGACGTAAAGGCAAGCCGATGCAGGAGCGTTTGGCCGATGAGATCATGGACGCTTACAACGGCACCGGCTCCGCCGTGAAAAAAAAGGAAGAGATCCACAAGATGGCCGAGGCGAACCGCGCCTTCAGCCATTATAGATGGTAAAAACTTTAAATGGCAAACGTATATCCTTTAGATAAAACCAGGAATTTCGGAATAGCCGCTCACATCGACGCCGGCAAGACGACGACGAGCGAACGCATTCTTTTCTATACCGGAAAGGTGCATCGCCTAGGCGAAGTTCATGAAGGAACGGCGACGATGGACTGGATGGAGCAGGAGCAGGAGCGTGGCATCACGATCACGTCCGCCGCGACGACCTGTTTTTGGCGCGAGCACCGGTTGAACCTCATCGATACCCCCGGCCACGTGGATTTCACGGTCGAGGTGGAAAGGTCGCTTAAGGTTCTCGACGGCGCGGTCATCGTGTTTGACGCGGTCTCCGGTGTCGAACCCCAGTCCGAGACGGTTTGGCGTCAGGCGGATCGTTATCACGTTCCGAGAATTTGTTTTGTCAACAAAATGGACCGCATTGGCGCGGACTTTAAGATGTGCGTCGACCAGATCCGCGAACGGCTCGGAGCGCTCTGCGCGCCGATCCAGCTGCCGCTCGGCGCCGAAGACAAGTTCATGGGCCAGATCGACCTCGTGGAAATGAACACCAAAATTTATCATACGGAAGATCTCGGAGCGCACTACGACGTCATCGAGATCCCGGAAGAATATAAGAAACAGGCCGAGGCCGCTCACGCGGAATTGCTCGAGAAATTGTCCGAGGCGGACGAGATCCTGATGGAAAAGTACGTGCATGGCCAGACGATCACGAAAGAAGATATCCAAAAAGCTTTGAGGCGAGCGACGGCCGGCAATCATTTTGTCCCGATCATGTGCGGCTCCTCCTTTAAGAATAAGGGAGTGCAGCTTATTTTGGACGCGGTGGTGGATTATCTGCCTTCGCCGCTCGACCTTCCGCCGGTGCCAGGGGTTCATCCGGATACGGGCGAAGAGCTGCATCGCAAACCCGAAGCGACCGAGCATTTGGCGGCATTGGCATTTAAGATCGCTACAGATCCTTTTGTGGGAAAGCTTACCTTTATTCGTGTTTATTCCGGCACCATCACTTCGGGCACCTACGTTTATAACGCAAGCAAAGGTGAAAAGGAACGCATCGGCAAGCTCGTCCGCATGCACGCGAACAAGCAGGAGATCGTCGATGAGATCCAGGCGGGAGACATCGGCGCGGCCGTCGGATTAAAGAAGACCGAAACCGGCGATTCCATCTGCGACGAAAAATACCCTATCATTCTCGAGAGAATGCAATTCCCTGAGCCGGTCATTGATCTGGCGATCGAGGCGGCGACGAAAGCCGATCAGGAGAAAATGGGCATCGCGCTGGGCCGCTTAAAGGAAGAGGATCCGACGTTCCGTGTTCATTATGATAAGGAGACGGGCGAGACGATCATCAGCGGAATGGGCGAGCTGCACCTTGAGGTCCTTGTCGAGCGTATGAAAAGAGAGTTTAAGGTAGAAGCGAATGTCGGTAAACCGCAAGTCGCGTTCAAAGAAACCATTACGAAGCCCACTGAGATCGTGGGTAAACACATTCAGCAGTCAGGTGGTCGCGGCCAATACGGGCATGTCGTGCTCACGATGCAGCCCGGCGAGCGCGGTACAGGGGTCGTGTTTGAGTCGAAGATCGTCGGTGGCTCCATTCCCCGCGAGTATCTTCCGGCGGTGAAGAATGGTGTCATGGAAGCATCCCTGTCGGGAGCCTTGGCCGGTTACCCCGCTACGGATATCGCGGTTCAGCTTATTGACGGGTCGTTCCACGTGGTCGACTCCTCGGAGCTGGCGTTCAAGTTAGCCGCGATCTACGCGTTTAAGGATGGCATGCGGCAGGCGGGCGCGGTGCTTCTTGAACCCATCATGAGTATCGAAGCCACCACCCCTGAGGACTATATGGGAGACGTGATCGGCGACTTGAGTTCCCGGCGCTGCAAAATTGAATCCATGACCCAGAAGGGAAACGTGAAGGCGATCCGCGGGTTTGTTCCGCTTTCCGAAATGTTCGGATACGCGACCTCGATCCGGAGTCTCACACAAGGACGCGGGTCCTTCATGATGGAACCCTCGTATTACTCGGAAGTTCCCAAGATGGTGGCGGAAAAAGTGATCAAGACGAACGCGGCTCAGGAAACTGCCGCGGACAGGCGCGGAAGGTAAAGGAGCAAAGGCAATGGCCAAAGAAAAATTCGAACGCAACAAACCTCACGTCAACATCGGTACGATCGGACACGTCGATCACGGCAAGACCACGCTTACCGCCGCGATCACGACCGTCCTTGCCAAAAAAGGCTTTTGTGAGGCCCGTGCTTTCGACACCATCGACAACGCTCCCGAGGAAAGAGAACGCGGCATCACCATCGCCGTCTCCCATGTCGAATACCAGTCTGAAAAGCGTCACTATGCTCACGTCGACTGCCCGGGCCATGCCGACTACATCAAGAACATGATTACAGGCGCCGCCCAGATGGACGGAGCCATTCTAGTCGTCTCTGCCGCTGACGGCCCGATGCCGCAGACCAGAGAACACATCCTCTTAGCCCGCCAAGTCGGCGTCCCTGCTGTCGTCGTCTTCCTTAATAAGTGCGACACAGTCGACGACAAAGAACTCTTAGACCTAGTCGAAGTCG